>JBIHZQ010000004.1:0-45528 GCA_044231345.1 Flavobacterium sp. | reverse complement strand
ATCAAGCGTTGCCAAGCTGGTTTTGATCGAAATTCCCACGGTTGTGGTTCTTGATTCATTTGCTCAACATCCATGCTTTCATCAATCATTCCAGATAATTTTACATATCCGCCCAAGGGCAACCATCCAATTCCCCATTCAGTATCGCCAATTTTTTTCTTAAATAAAGAAAATCCAGCATCCATAAATAAATAGAATTTCTCTACACGCACTTTAAATAATTTAGCGGTAAAATAATGTCCAAATTCATGTAAGATTACTAATACTGAAAGTATAAATAGGATTTGTCCTAATTGTATCATTTGATTTTATTTTGAATAACGCACAAAAGTAAGGTTTTATAAATTATTAATTAGCCAAAAAATAATTCCAACTTTTAAATGTTTGTTAATTTCGTTATTATTTCTTTTTAATTCGAATCTAAAAAAACAGGATTAGTTTCGTCAAAAATACCGCCATTTATTTTTTAATAAATTTCAGCCTTTTTTCTCCTTTATTGGTGACAATTCTTAGGTAATAAACACCCGAACTTAAGGCAGAAACATCCCATGAATCAGCAGCTTTTGTTTGTAAAATAATTTGCCCAAGCGAGTTATAAATTAGGGCTTTTTCTATTAAAAGCGTTGAAGGCATGTCAATTGAAAGTAGCGAGCTAACTGGGTTTGGAAACAATTGTATCGGTTGCTCAAGTTCAAATGCAGCACCGTCTAAAGTAATGCTGTTATTTTTTGAAATAATATTTTTATTCACATCAAATGACACACTAGTTACCGTAAAGGGTACGTTTTCAATAAAAACCTGTCCGTTTTCCGTATTTTGTAAAACGAGATCCAAAAATTGTCCCCCAGCGCCCATCACTCGAACAGGTACTGGCATTTCAAAAAAGGTAACGGAACTGTGGGATTGGGTCTGATTTACTATTAACTTAACTTGTCCGCCAGATAAATTTTGTACACTAATCGCATAAGATGGATATCCTTGACGGTAAACCCAGTCTAAGAAAAATTCGTTCAAACTACTTCCATAAACCGCTTCAAGGTGCGCTTGTAAATTAGCAGTAACAGCATATTTGAAGGCTAGATTTACATCCGCTAAATAATTTTTAAGGCCTTGAAAGAACAAAGCGTCTCCCATTTTAAAACGAAGCATGTTCAATACCATTGCCCCTTTATTATAAGACAACCGGCTACTAAATATTCGGTTTACATTGGTTGCTTCATCATCCGTTAGATAAACGGCGCCGCTTGTTGAAGTAGTAATTTTAAATATCATCAAATCTTTTTCATCTATAAAACTAGCCGCACCATCGAAATTCTCAATTACCATCGCGGCTAAATAGGTGGCAAAACCTTCATTTAGCCAAATATCTTTCCAGGTACCACAAGTAATTTTATCCCCAAACCATTGATGTGCTAATTCATGTGCAATTAAACTTCGACTGAAATTTTGCATAAACGAAACAGTCGTATGCTCCATTCCGCCACCCCAACCAAATTGAGCATGGCCATATTTTTCTGTATGAAAAGGGTATTTTTCAAAAACCGATTCGAAGAAATTAATTAGCAAAGGCGTTTGTAGTAACTGAGTTTGAACACTCGTAGTCAGAGATTCAGGATAAACATAATCAATAATTGGAAACTGATTTGGCGCAGTACCCGCAGTTTGATTGCTAACTACGGTATAATTAGTAACGGCAATAGCAATTAAATAAGCAGGAATTGGATAGTTATGTTTAAAATGGGTGGTTTTTTGTGTTCCGTTAATAACGGGTGCTTCGGGCTCAATACCGTTAGAAACACTAACATATTGTAAGGGAGCGGTCACATAGACATCAATTGAATTAATTTTGTCATTCAAATCTTGTTTGCACGGCCACCAATCTCTAGCGCCAAAAGGCTCAGAAAGGGTAAACAGCACAGGGACATTTAATCCATGAGTGCTAGTGGTGAACGCATTAAATCCATTGACAGGAGGAACGCCAGAATAGGTGATTTCAATCGTGTCAGAGGTACCAATTGATTGCGTGGCAGGAAGTGTAATTACCAATTCATTGGTGGCAGTTTCTACAAAAGTTAAAGGAACACCAGCTCTTTTTACTGAACTTGCGGTTAATTCATTGGCAAAATCAAACGTAATCGTACTCATATTTGCTAAAGCAGTGTAGGTAGTAGTCACTTTTCCAGAAATAAAATAAACAGCAGGATTTACTGTAAATTCTAGTTTGTGGTAGGTTATATCATAATTTAATGTATTTGGATTTACCACAAAATTGACTAATTGTGTTGCCGATTTCATTTCTGACTCAGCAATGGACTCAATGGTAATTTCTTCTTCTTGTCCAAAACAAATTGAAATAGAAAATAAGGCCAATAGTAAATGTATATTTTTCATAGAATGAATGTTTGTGCGAAGATAATAAATAACCAGTAATCCGCTGTTTGGATTTTTTACAATTTATTAAAAGAGCTGATTCACAGTAAAATGTTGAACGTTAACTTTTTTAGAATGTCCCCTTTAATACAAAACATTTCCTTAAATTTGCCATCTAAAATACCAATAAACATGTTACAAATAGCATTTATTAGAGAAAATCAAGAGAAAGTGATTACTGCTTTGGCAAAAAGGAATATCGATGCCCGAACTACAGTAGAACAAGTCGTACAATTGGACGAAAAAAGACGTGCCACACAAGTTGAACTGGACGCTATTTTATCCGAATCTAATAAGCTATCAGCATCCATCGGCGATTTAATGAAGAATGGAGAAAAATCAAAAGCAGCAATTTTAAAAGAAAAAACGGTTGCACTGAAAGAAAAAAGCAAGCACTTAGCAGAGATTGCAGAAGCATACGCTAACGAGTTAACACAAAAACTTTATACTTTACCCAACCTTCCCGCTGAGAGCGTTCCGAATGGAAAAACGCCTGAGGAAAATGTAACTGTTTTTCAAGAAGGGACAATTCCTGTCTTGCATGAAGGAGCACAGCCACATTGGGAGTTAGTAAAAAAATACGACATCATTGATTTTGAATTAGGAGTAAAAATAACGGGAGCTGGATTTCCTGTTTACAAGGGAAAGGGAGCCAAATTACAACGGGCTTTAATCAATTATTTTTTAGATAAAAATACCGCTGCAGGCTACAATGAAGTTCAAGTACCCCACTTAGTCAATGAAGCGTCGGGTTATGGAACGGGACAACTGCCAGACAAAGAAGGACAAATGTATCATTCAACCATTGATGATTTGTACCTAATACCAACGGCGGAAGTTCCTGTAACTAATTTATTTCGTGATGTGATTTTGAACGAAAATGAATTGCCAGTATTGTGCACCGCCTACACGCCTTGTTTTCGTAGAGAAGCAGGTTCTTATGGCGCACACGTTCGTGGTTTGAACCGTTTGCATCAATTTGATAAAGTAGAAATTGTTCGAATTGAACATCCAGACAAATCTTATGAAGCTCTGGAAGGAATGGTAGCACACGTAAAAAATATTCTTCAAGAATTAAAATTACCGTATCGAATATTGAAATTGTGCGGAGGAGACATGGGATTCACTTCAGCATTAACCTATGATTTTGAAGTGTTTTCAACAGCACAAGACCGTTGGTTAGAAATTTCATCCGTTTCTAATTTTGAAACTTTTCAAGCGAATCGTTTGAAATTGCGTTTCAAAGATAAAGAAGGGAAAAATCAATTAGCACACACTTTAAACGGAAGTTCATTGGCTTTGCCTAGAGTTTTGGCGGGAATTTTAGAAAATTATCAAACGCCAAACGGAATTGTAATTCCAGAAGTTTTAAGACCTTATTGTGGTTTTGACTCGATAAATTAATAAATGAAATTGAGTAAAATAGGTTATATTCATCATGGAGGACAGCACTCAGAATCAAATTACTTTATTAAATGAAAAAATTCGTTCTCTATATCAGCTTATTATTTTCTCTAGTTGCTTTCGCACAAAGCGAACAATTGGCTGAAAATTATTTTGATAAAGGTGAGTTTGAAAAGGCACTTATTTCCTATCAAGAATTGTTGAAAATACAACCGAATAATTGGAACTATTTTCAAAAATCAGTTGCGTGTTATCAACAATTACAACAATTGGACTTAGCCGAAAAAGCCCTTGAAAATCGCTATGAGAAATACAAACAATCGACTTTATTAGTAGATTTAGGGGCCAATTATTTACTTAAAAAAGAAGCGTCAAAAGCAACTAAATACTTCCAACAAGCACTTGAAAAAATAAAAAAAACACCCACTGAAGTATACGGAATTGCAGCAGCTTTTGAAAGAATGGCGCTAATTGATTATGCCTTACAAGCCTATGAAATAGCTTTGTCAATGGATAAAAACGCAAATTATAATTTCCAAATGGCACCACTCTATGGGCAAAAAGGAGATTTAGAAAAAATGATTTCATTATTTCTAACGGAATCATTCATAAATCCTCAAAATTTAGTTGCCATTCAGAATTACTTGGCTCGTTTTATGGCGGAAGACGGAGGCGATACTTTTAAAACAGCACTTCGTAAAGCATTGATTTTGGAAACACAAAAAAGTCAAGCCGTTTTTTGGAACGAATTTTTAAGTTGGTTTTACATACAGCAAAAAGAATATGGGAAGGCATTTATTCAACAAAAAGCCCTTTATAAAAGAAATCCAGAGTTGTTTTTAAACATTGTCAATCTGGCAAAACTAACCATTGAAGAAAATGATTCTGCTGCAGCTAAAGATATTTTAACTTTTATCATTGAGAATACTCAAGATAGCGCTATTCTAATAGAAGCACATAGTCATTTGGTTTCTATGAAAATAAAAATGGCAACCCCAACAGAGTACCTCCAAATTGAGAATGAAATTACAGTACTATTGGAACGATTTGGATCTAAACAAACAACGATTTCCCTCCAAATAATTTTAGCTCATTTTGAAACTTTTTATCTGAAAAATTCTGAAAAAGGGAAAGCACTTCTAAGAGCAGCACTTGAATTGCCTTATAATCAATACCAGCAAGCTGAAATTAAGATGGAATTAGCCGATGTATTGCTTTATGAAGAAAAATACAATCAAGCACTTTTGTATTATTCCCAAATAGAAGAAAATTTAAAGAATGATGTAATTGGACATCAAGCCAGTTTGAAAGCAGCCAGAACGAGTTATTTTAAAACCGATTTTGTTTGGGCGCAAAAACAATTCAAAGAACTAAAATCTGCCAGCTCTCAGTTAATTGCAAATGATGCACTCGAGTATTTTTTATTAATTAACGACAATACCGTTGCCGACTCCACTCAAACAGCTCTCAAAGAATTTGCTAAAGGAGATTATTGGTTGTATCAAAATAAAAACCAAGAGGCGATAGCGCAATTTCAATTGATACTAAAAAAATTCAAAGGGCAAGAAATTGAAAGTATTACGCTTTTACGACTAGGGAAAACCTATGAAAAAACAGGCGAATATCAATTGGCTTTATCTCAGTACCAAGAAATCATAGAGCTTCATCAAGATGGAATTTATGTCGATGAGGCACTTTATTTTGCCGCAGAAATTTATAGTAAAATTTCAATTGATAATGAAAAAGCAAAGGCATACTATGAAAAATTAGTATTCCATCACGAAGACAGTATTTATTTTGTTGATGCAAGGAGAAAATACAGGGAATTGCGTGGAGATAAAGAACTGTAAAAAGTTATTGAAAAATGATAAAATAATGAAAAATAATTATTGCTTCCTTCAACTTTTTGAGTTTTAGAAAAAGTGAAAAATAAAATAAAAAAAAGACAATGATACTATATAACGTAACCATCAATATTCACGAAAGCGTTCACGATCAATGGATGAACTGGATGCAAGAAAAGCACATTAAGGACGTTCTTGCTACGGGAAAATTTACTTCAGCGCGAATGGTAAAAGTGCTAATTGAGGAGGAAATGGGAGGCACCACCTATTCCATTCAGTACACTACAGACAGTAAGGACACTCTGGAACGGTATTATAGTGAAGATGCTCCTCGATTAAGAGAAGAAGGATTGCGCTTGTTCGGAGATAAAATGCTGGCATTTAGAACTGAATTAGAGTTGATTTCAGAACATTAATATTTTTAAAATCACCAGTTATTCAATAATTGGGATGCCTTAATATGGAAAAAGTAAAAGCAAAAAAACACCTCGGACAACACTTCCTTAAAGACGAAAGTATCGCAGCAGCAATTGCCGATACTATGAATTTTGAAGGGTATCAAGACGTTTTGGAAATTGGTCCTGGAATGGGTGTTTTAACCAAATATTTGTTGGAAAAACCAGTAACAACCTATGTTATTGAAATCGATGCAGAATCAGTGGTTTATTTAAATGAAAATTTTCCAAAATTAAAAGACAAAATAATCTCAAAAGATTTCTTGAAATACAATAGCAATGAAACTTTTGAGGGGAAACAATTTGGGATAATTGGTAATTTTCCATACAATATATCAACTCAAATCGTCTTCAGAACATTAGAATATCGCAACCAAATTCCAGAATTTGCGGGAATGTTTCAAAAAGAAGTAGCCGAGAGAATCTGTGAGAAAAAAGGCACAAAAGCCTACGGAATTTTATCAGTACTAGTTCAGGCGTTCTATGATGCTGAATATCTTTTTACGGTTGATGAACATGTTTTTGACCCACCACCAAAAGTAAAATCGGGTGTTTTACGTTTAAGAAGAAAAGAAAATTTTACTTTGCCATGTAGTGAGAAATTGTTTTTTACCGTAGTAAAAACCGCTTTTCAACAACGTAGAAAAACATTACGAAATAGTTTAAAAACATTAAATTTGTCCGATAATTTAAGAGAAGATAGTATCTTTGACCTTCGTCCCGAGCAATTGACGGTAGATCAGTTCATAGGACTTACACAAAAAATAGAAGCCGATGGAGTTTAAAATCAGCAAAGAGCTTATTGTTCAAATGGAACAACTTATTCAATCAAAAGACGACCAACAACTGGAAGTTTTATTGAATGACATGCACCATGCTGATATTGCTGAAATTCTTGACGCACTTGATTTTGACGAAGCAACGTATATTTTTAAAGTTTTAGACAGTGAAAAAACCGCCGAAATCCTTCTTGAATTAGACGATGATTTGCGGGAAAATATCTTAAACCGACTTTCTCCAAAAGAAATCGCCGAAGAGTTAGACGAACTAGAAACAAATGATGCCGCTGACATTATTGCCGAACTTTCTCAAAGTAAAAAAGAAGAAGTAATCTCAGAACTTCAAGACGTAGAACACGCTAAAGACATCGTAGAATTACTCCGTTATGACGAAGATACTGCCGGAGGATTAATGCACAAAGAGTTAGTTAAAGTAAATGAAAACTGGAACGTACTTACTTGCGTGAAACAAATGCGAATTCAAGCAGAAAACATTTCAAGAGTACATTCTATCTACGTTGTAGACGATGAAAATCGTCTAAAAGGGCGATTGTCATTAAAAGACTTACTGACTTCTTCAACTAAAACACCAATCAATGATGTTTACATCAGAAAATTAAATTCAGTAAAAGTGGACACCGAAGACGTTGAGGTCGCACGAATAATGCAAAAATATGACCTTGAAGCAATTCCTGTAATTGATGAACTCGGACGATTAGTTGGTCGAATCACCATCGACGATATCGTGGACGTTATCAAAGACGAAGCAGATCAAGATTATCAATTAGCAGCAGGGATTTCGCAAGACGTAGAGGCAGACGACAGCATTCTTGAACACACAAAAGCCCGCCTACCATGGTTAGTCCTTGCCCTATTAGGAGGTTTTATCTCGGTTAAAGTATTAGGACTGTTTGAAGGAGCCATGTTAGACCATGGTAATTTATTTTTCTTCACCCCGCTAATTGCTGCAATGGCAGGAAACGTTGGGGTACAATCTTCCGCAATAATAGTCCAAGGTTTAGCAAACAATACATTAAGCGGATCATTGTTTAACCGACTCATAAAAGAAATATCACTCAGTTTATTAAACGGATTTATTCTTGCCGTAATCTTATTTCTTGGAAGTCATTTTCTTTTAAATGTCGAATTTATTGTCGGAATAATAGTAACCACCGCACTGGTTTCTGTAATTATTATCGCCTCCCTAATTGGGACTTTTATGCCTTTATTATTGGATAAATTCGGCGTAGATCCTGCATTAGCCACTGGCCCATTTATTACCACTAGCAATGATATTTTCGGAATATTAATCTACTTCTCTATTGCAAAATTAATTTTAGGAGGGTTTTAATCATTTGGGCATTACCCCAACTTCCACTACCGTTTCAGTTGCGGTCGGGCTGTTCGTTTCAATCCACGCAAAAAAGCGTGGGATTTCCACTGCCATCCCTAATGCGACTTTCGAAATACTAATTCATTTGTTTATCTTTGAATCTTATTTCCACTTTTTATGACATCAATAAATCCAACCACAATCAAAATACTTCATATCGATAGCAATCACCCATTGCTATGGAACCAATTGCAGGAAGCTGGATTTATAAATCACCAAGATTTTACTTCTTCCAAAATAGAAATTGAAGCAAAAATCCACGAGTATCACGGAATTGTAATCCGAAGCCGATTTAAAATTGACAAAGCATTTTTGGATAAAGCTACCAATTTACAGTTCATTGCCAGAGTGGGCGCTGGATTAGAAAGCATTGATTGTGATTATGCATTAAGTAAAAACATTTCACTAATCGCAGCACCCGAAGGAAATAGCAATGCTGTTGGAGAACACGCCATCGCAATGATATTGTCGCTTTTTAATAATTTAAACAATGCTAACGCTGAAGTAAAAGAAGGAACTTGGAATAGAGAAAGCAATCGGGGACACGAACTAGAAGGGAAAACCGTTGGGATTATTGGATACGGAAACATGGGAAAATCATTAGCAAAAAAACTACAAGGTTTTGAGGTGGAAGTAGTGTATTATGATATTTTAGAAAATGTTGGTGATTCCAATGCCAAACAAGTTTCTTTATCAGAATTACAACAAAAATCAGACATAGTAAGCCTTCACACCCCTTGGAATCCTTCCACCGATAAAATGATTAACACCCAATTTATCAATGCTTTCGCAAAACCTTTTTGGTTCATCAATACCGCACGCGGAAACGCTGTAGTTACCGATGATTTAGTAGAAGGGTTAAAAACAGGAAAAGTACTTGGCGCAGGATTAGACGTTTTAGAATATGAAAAGTTATCATTCGAAAATTTATTCATTGACTCCGAAAAACCTGCCGCTTTTGACTATTTGCTTAAAGCAGATAATGTTCTACTTACCCCACACATCGCAGGCTGGACATTTGAAAGCCATCAGAAATTAGCACAAGTAATCGTAGAAAAAATTAAGGCATTGTATTGTAAATAACGCATCGATATTTCAAAACTAATCATTAAACCTTATTATTTTTTATATATTAGCAAAGTAAAATAATTAATATATAGAGTAATGGACGCACAAAAAGTAGACCTGTTTATGATGATGAATTCAAAGTTTTTTGAAAGTTATCAATTAATGGCAATAAGAGAACAGTTGTTAACTATGGACGATTCAAAGTGGGGGATGGTGCAAACTATTCAGCTAAAAGACCCAACCACTAGCCTAATTATCTCACTTGTTGGAGGCGGTGCACTTGGAATTGATCGTTTTTATATTGGCGATACGGGCCTTGGAATTGCAAAACTACTAACTTGTGGCGGAATTGGGATTTGGACAATCATTGATTGGTTTCTTATTATGGGGGCTACTCGTGAAAAAAATATGGAAATGTTTCAAAATACACTGGCTTAATTAATGTCAAAACACAAGTTATATATTTTAATAATAACAACTTGTTTCTCAGGAATAGCCTACTTTTTATACGCTTTGTATTATTTCAAAAGCACTAGTTATTCCGTTTGTATGATTAAGAATCTAACCGGATTTCCCTGTCCTTCATGCGGTACAACACGATCGGTAGGCGCAATATTCTCCGGGAATCTTGCGGAGGCTCTCGCAACAAACCCTTTCGGAATTATTGTGACTAGTGCCATGCTTTTTTTGCCAATATGGATTGGGTACGATGCATTAACAAAAAAAGATTCCTTTTTTACGTTTTATCGTAAAATGGAAGTTGGAGTAAGACAGAAAAAAATAGCTTTTTTACTCATTTTACTAGTAGTACTAAATTGGATTTGGAATATTAATAAAGGATTATGACAAATGAATTACCCTTTGCGCAAACTATTTCGGAACACGAAAAAGAAAAAGCTTCTAACAGTTATTTGATGTCATTAGTCGCTTTGATTGCTGGATTACCGTTGCCAATTATTAACCTAATTGCTACTTTTTTCTTCTACATAGCCAATCGAAAAAGTACTTATTTTGTACGATGGCATTGCATTCAAGCTTTACTTTCTCAGCTGGTTTTGTTTTTCGTGAACAGCTATAGTTTTTGGTGGTCTATGGCTATTCTTTTTACAGATGAAAAAGTCTCGAATCTTTATTTTGCCTATTTATTTACAGTAATAATATTCAATGGAATAGAAATTTTTTCTACCATTTATTGCGCCATTCAAACTCGAAAAGGGAAACACGTAACGCTTTGGTTTTTTGGAAACGTGACTAATTTAATTTGCAAAGCATAATGATAAAGAAAATTATTCTTCAAGGATTATTGATTTTAATAGCTTTCGTAGGACTTTTTTTGGCACTTTCGAAAGTTGATTTTATGACGTTGTTTCACGTTAAGGAAATTCAGAACACTTCAGTAAACAAAATAGGAGATTTAATTTGGGAAGAGATTGAATCCACCGAAGAAATCATAACCAATGATTCTATCATCGAGAGTTTAGATAAATTAATAGCTCCAATTTGTGAGAAAAATAATATCCAACGGGATTCTCTAAAAATTCATTTGGTAGAAAACACTGAAGTGAATGCCTTTGCGTTACCGGATAATCATTTAGTAGTTTATTCTGGGTTAATCAATCAATGTAAAAATCAAGAAGCCCTACAAGGAGTTTTAGGTCACGAAATGGCTCATATTGTAAACAATCATGTGATTAAAAAACTGTCTAAAGAAATCGGGTTAACGGTTTTATTATCAGCAGTGACTGGCGGAAAAGGGAGTGCAATAATTAAGAAGATAGTCAAAACACTATCGGCAACTGCCTATGACCGATCATTAGAAAAAGACGCAGATATGACCAGCATCCGTTACTTGATAAATGCTCAAATCAATCCAGAACCGATGGCCGATTTTATGTTTGAATTAGCAAACAACGAAAAAAGAACCCTTGATTTTTCTTGGATGGAAACACATCCTGAATCTAAAGAAAGGGCAAACTATATTTTAGCGTATTTAAAAGGGAAAAAGTACCAAAAAAAACAAACTATTTCAAATTCAGAATGGGCTAGTTTTAAAACATTGGTAGCAAAAGAAATTCTGTACTAAGGAGATTAAGCTTCTCCTTTTTCAGCTAATTTTTTTTCTAATTCTGCCTGAAATTCTTCGATTACGGGTTTCATGGTGCTTTCCGGAATGTCAGCAATTCGAATATACATTAATCCGTCTACGGCGTTGTTAAACAACGGATCCACGTTAAATGCAACTACTCGAGCGTTTTGTTTGATGTATTTTTTAATCAAAACAGGCAATCGCAAATTCCCAGGTTCTAATTCGTCAATAATTTTGTCAAATTTATTCAAATCAGATTCTGCCTCATCAAAAATGAAGTCTTTGTCCGCGTCTTTTAGTTTTACTTTATAGGCTTTTTTAGGGTGAATGTATTGCGCAATATAGGGGTCATAATAATTAGATTTCATAAATTCAATCATCAAAGACTTAGAAAAATCAGAAAATTGATTACTAATACTAACGCCTCCTAACAAGAATTTATGCTCTGGATAACGCAAAGTCGTATGGATAATTCCTTTCCAAAGTAAGAAAAGAGGCATTGGTTTTTGTTGGTACTCTTTAATGATGAATGCCCGTCCCATCTCGATTGATTTACTCATCATGTCGTGCAATTCGGGCTCAAACCGAAAAAGATCATTCAGATAAAAACCATCCATTCCATATTTTGGGTAAATTTCTGATCCTAACCCCATTCGGTATGCGCCTGCTACTTTTTTTGCATCTTCATCCCAAAGAAACATGTGGTTGTAATAACCGTCAAATTTGTCTAAATCAATAGATTCGTTAGTGCCTTCGCCAACTTCTCGAAACGTAATTTCTCTCAAGCGTCCAATTTCATGAAGCACCGAAGGAATCTTATTGGCTTTGGCAAAAAAGACTTCATAGTTTTTGCTTTGTAATAAGCGACAATCAGTTTCTCGTAATGCTTTTACTTCTTCAATCATCATTTCTTGATTGGCTGCAGTGGCAATTTTCTTCGGGCTTTTTGTTATTTTTAAGTTTGCAGGAGCTAATAATTTACTTTCCTTTTCAAAAGGATTAGCAAGCATATAGGTTTTCTTTCTTAAAAATTCAGAGTATTCTTCAATGGATTGGTATTCATTTTGTTCGCTTACTGAAATGGGCTTGCCAATTCGAACTTTGATAATTCGGTGTTTTTGACTGAAAACTTCTGAGGGTAGTTTGGCCGTTCGAAGGGTTCCGCCTATTTTGGATAGTAAATAAAATAACCAACTATTTTTTGCATGAAAATAAATCGGAACGACAGGAACTTGAGCCTTTCTAATTACTTTTATAGCACCTTCTTCCCAAGGTTTGTCCACCATTAATTTTCCCGCTTTGTAAGTTGAAACCTCTCCAGCCGGAAACATCCCCAAGGGTTTTCCATCGCTCAAATGTCTTAATGTTTCCTTTATTCCAACCACACTAGACTTTGCATCTTTATGATTTTCAAAGGGGTTTACGGGCATGATGTATTTTTTTAGTGGGGCAATTCGATGTAATAAAAAATTGGCAATTATTTTAAAATTGGGTTCGCGTTCAAGCATTAATTTCAATAACAAAACACCGTCAATTCCTCCAAGTGGGTGATTTGAAATGGTAATATAAGCTCCTTCTTTTGGCAATCGTTTTAGGTCTTCCTCTGGAATTTCAAACTTTATTTGCAAATCGTCTAAAATGCCATTTAGAAAAGCAACGTCTTGTAAATGTTTATTTCGGTTATAAACTTTATTTAAGGTAGAGATTTTAAGAATTTTCATAAGTAGCCAACCCGAAAAAGTTCCGAAAATGCCGTACTTCTCAGTATTAATAACTTTAGCAACTTCTTTAGCTGTAACTAATCCCATTTATAATCTATTTTTTGAACCAAAAACAAAGATAGAAAAAAACTCGAAGTAAGGATAATTTCTTACGTTGAATTTCTTTGACTTTCATCTGTTTTTCATCTACATTTTTAGTATTTTTGGAACAAATAAATTACAAAACAATGCGGATTATTTCTTATAATGTTAATGGAATTCGAGCGGCTATTTCCAAAGGATTTATTGATTGGTTATCACAAGCTAACCCAGATGTAATTTGCCTTCAGGAAATAAAAGCTACAGAAGATCAAATTCCCAAAGAAGCAATTGAAAAAGCGGGGTATCCCTATCAATATTATTTTCCAGCAACTAAAAAGGGATATAGTGGCGTAGCAATACTATCTAAAATTAAACCCAATGAAGTTGTTTTTGGCACTGGAATTGAACATATGGATTTTGAGGGAAGAAATATTCGTGTAGATTTTGATTGGTGTTCTGTGATGAGTTTATACCTTCCTTCAGGGACAAATATCGAAAGGTTAGGACATAAATTTAAATACATGGACGATTTTCAAAAGTATGTTTCTACTTTGTTAATCGAGAAACCTAATTTGATTATTTGTGGAGATTATAATATTTGTCACGAGGCAATAGACATTCATGATCCAATTCGGAACAAAACAGTATCCGGTTTTCTGCCTGAGGAGCGCGCCTGGCTAAACTCTTTTTTAGAAAGCGGATTTATTGACAGTTTCCGTCATTTCAACAAAGAGCCTGACCATTACAGTTGGTGGAGTTATCGAGCGGGCGCTAGAACTAATAATAAAGGATGGCGAATAGATTATAATTTAGTGAGCGAAGCCTTGCGTGAAAAACTAAAAAGAGCCGTAATTTTACCCGAAGCTAAACATTCTGACCATTGCCCAATTGTAGTAGAATTAAATTATTAATTACCCCAAATTTTAAAAAAATGATAAAAAAAATTGCCCTTTCGTTGCTTGTCTTAATCATGACAGTTTCTTGTGTATCTAAAAAAGTCTTTACCGATTTAGAAAATAAATTTGCCGATCTAAAAAAAGAAAATCGGCATTTAGTGGATCAAAATGACAGTATTTTTAAAGAAAAAAATCAACTAGACCAGAACTATTCTTCCCTACAAAAAGAGTTTGATAAAGTAAAAGCCGAACGAGACAAACTTGCGGTTGATTATGCTGCATCAGAAAAGAATATGAAAACACTTCAGGCTTCGTATACTGCGTTAGAAAAAAATAGCGACGAATCTTTGAAAGCAAATATGGCTAAAAACAGAGAGTTGCTTGCTCAATTGGAGGCGAAAGAAAAAGCCTTGGCAACAGAGAAAGATCGTCTTAATAAATTAAGCGCCGACTTAAAAGAGCGTTCTGAACGCGTAAATGAGTTGGAAGGAATGATAGCAGCTAAGGAAGCAGCAATGAAAAAACTAAAAGAGACGCTTTCGAAATCGTTAAAAGCATTTGAAGGAAAAGGACTTACGGTTCATCAAAAGGACGGAAAAGTCTATGTTTCTGTTGAAAATAAATTACTATTTGAATCAGGAAGTTGGGCTGTTGGTCCAGAAGGTAAAAAAGCAGTAGTGGCTGTAGGAAAAGTTTTAGGGGACAACCCAGAGATTTCAGTATTAATTGAAGGACACACGGATAATGATAAGTTTTCTGGAGCGGTTGGTCAAATCGAAAATAATTGGGATTTATCTACCAAAAGAGCGACAGCAATTGTAACCATTTTAGCAGAAAACAAATCGGTTAAAAAAGATAATTTAACTGCAGCAGGTAGGGGAGAATTTGCCCCGCTAATGAGCAATGATAGTCCTGAAGGAAAAGCAAAAAACCGAAGAATCGAAATAATATTGACGCCAAAATTAGATGAAATTTCGAAAATGCTAAATGAATTATAAGAAATTTAAAAGACACAACAGCAACGGTTCAGAGGACTACTTTGAACCGTTGTTTCTTTAAATCAGTTTTACTTTTTTTACCATGAAATATACAACGTTCCCTTCTACGGATATTAAAATCAGCAAAATTTGCCTTGGAACAATGACTTTTGGTCAGCAAAATACCGAGGCAGAAGGGCATTCACAGATTGATTTTGCTATCGCACAAGGCATTAATTTTATTGATACTGCTGAAATGTACTCTGTACCAGCAAAGAAGGAAACGTATGGTTCGACGGAGAAAATCATTGGCTCCTGGTTTAAAAAATCAGGAAAAAGGGAAGAAATAGTTTTAGCTACAAAAATTGCAGGACCAAACCCATCTTTAACGCACATACGTGGAAACAATGATTTTTCACCAAACAGCATTCAAGAGGCTTTGAATAAAAGTTTACATCGCTTACAAACAGATTATATTGACTTATACCAGCTTCATTGGCCTGAGCGAAAAACAAATACCTTTGGGCAACGAGGATTTAAAGTAATTGCTGATGGCTGGGAAGACAATATTCATGAGGTTATTACCACGTTGCAAAGTTGCATTAAAGAAGGTAAAATTAGAGCAATTGGAGTTTCTAATGAGACCCCTTGGGGTTTGATGCGTTTTTTAGAAGAAAGTAAAAGGCATGATTTACCAAAAATTTCTACCATTCAAAATCCATATTCCTTATTGAATAGAAGTTTTGAAGTAGGTTTATCAGAGATTTGTTATCGAGAGAACGTTGGGGTATTAGCGTATTCGCCAATGGCTTTTGGGGTGCTGTCGGGAAAGTTTTTAACGGGTCAAGCTCATCCTAATGCCCGAATTAATTTGTTCCCCCAATTTGCAAGATATAACGGCGAAACAACAAGAGAAGCCACTAAGCAATATGCTATAATAGCAAAAGATTTTGGATTGACATTAACAGAATTGGCTTTAGCATTTATTGAAAGCCGATCTTTTATTTCTAGTACGATTATTGGCGCCACTAATTTGGAGCAATTAGCAGAAAATTGTAAGACAATATCAGTGACATTGCCAGAGGAAGTAATTATTGAAATTGAAAAAGTTCAAAATCTATTTCCTAATCCTGCGCCTTAATCAAAAAATATCAATTTCCTCAATAAATAGCGAGTCTGGAGGAATTGAATCCCTTACTTTTAATTTTAGAAAATTAGTCGCTGGGCCTGAAATATGCAAAGGAATAGTTTGACCGATAGTGTCTTCTGGGGTGAGAAGTCCGCGACGTAGCATTATGTTTTTAATAAAATTTTGTTGGTTGTCCGCCTGAGATTTTAGTGCTCCGTTTTCATTAAATTGGAACATGAATTTTTTTGGTTTAGGCACAATTGAAGCTAAAAATAAGCATTCTTTAAGATTCAAATCAGCTGGTTTTTTTTGAAAATAAAACGCCGATGCTTCTCCAATTCCATAAACATTTGGACCCCATTCAATAATATTAAAATAGACTTCGAGCATGCGTTTCTTGGAAACAATTCGATTGTTTTCTAAAATATAGACCAATAATATCTCCTCTAATTTTCTAGAAAGTGTTTTTTCGCGAGTTAAAAACACATTTTTCACTAATTGCATGCTAATAGTGCTTGCTCCACGCGAGAATTTTTTGGTTCGGATGTTTTTTAATATGGATTGCTTGAACGCTTCATTAATAAATCCTCGATGAGAAAAAAACGAAGGGTCTTCTGAGGTTAAAACACATTTTTGTAAATAGGGTGAAATTTGATCCAAAGGAGTAAAATTTGGATTGGACAATGCTATATTTATTGCCCGTTGTGGCACTCCGTTTTCAATAGCCCGATAGATAAATTCTTGATTTATTTTATTTAGATTGGCTTCACCGTATTTAAGAATCCGCAAGTTTTCTTTTTCTAATTTACTATCAAAAACAAGCGATTTCGGATTTTTTTTATGGTATTCATAATCCAGTTGGTATTTGAATTTTCCATCCACTTCCATTCCGTCAAAATGAGAAAATAATCCTTTAGGCAAAGAGGATATAAAATCGTTAGCGTTCATTTTTTCAATACGAAATTGTAATTTATAAACAGGATCAGTAGCCGCCGTATTGTATTCTGCAAATGGGCGAATTTTTATCTTATTTATTTGCAGTATTGAGCTACTGTCAACCGCCATAGAGTTAGCACCTAAAAGAAAACGATAGTCGAAACGAGCAGTAGTGATTTCGACATTCTTAGTTGCAATTTTAGGATGATTAACGTTTAAATTAGTTACAGAAGCAAACCCATCTATATGCAACTCTCCGCCGTTCATGTCTATTTTGTCAATGGCGAGCCTGATTTTATCAAAATAAGAAACAATAGCAAATCGTTCCTCTAAGTAAGGAACTTTTACAGGACTTAAATCACTATTAAAGAATTGTATATCCGCTTTTTTCTCTCTAGGATCTGCGTATCCAGACAGCACCCATTGTTGATTAAAAGTGTCTGTTATTACCTTTATTTTACTGGTTAGTCGCTGATTTTTTAACGTTAGTTTTTCTGTAGACAAATTGATTTTTCTCCCTAAGTCGTTAATCCTTAATGATGAATTAACTAATTGCATGTTGGTGGGAATTAAATTCAAGAATTTTGAAAGTAATCGATTAATAGATTTTGCATAATTACGACTTACCGATTTTTGATTTTCTACTTTATCTTTTTTTAGAAATGCATCAAAATTCCGTCCTTTATTGTTTTTTGTTAATTGAATATACCCGTTTTTTATTTCCAAACTATTCAATTGGATATCGCCAATTAGTATTCGCCAAAGATTGATGGAAGTTTTAATATTTTGGATGGAACAAAGAGTGTCAGATTGTTTGGGAACCAGCACAATATTTTCAACTGTGATTCCTGATATTCCATTAAATGAAGCTTTTTTAATGGTTAATTTACAATCATACTCTTTTTCCAGTTTGTATTCGATTTTGGCAATGGCTTGTTCTAATAATGAATTTCTAAAAACAGCAAGTGTTGCAATTAATATTAAAAATAGGATAAAAAATACTTTTAATACTAGTCGGAATTTTTCTTTGCTAATTTTTCTCATTCAGAGCGTATTTTTATCGAGATTAATTAAAAAGTTCATTGACGATATCTTCAATTTTGGTTACTTTTTTTATCGTTATTATACTGCCTTTTAGTGCTACCTTATTATATTTTGAAATAAAAATTGTTGAAAAACCAAGTTTCTCAGCCTCTTGAATTCGCTGTTCAATTTTTGTTACCGGTCGAATTTCACCTGAAAGTCCTACTTCTCCTGCAAAGCAAAAGTCTTTTCCAATTGGGACGTCTTCATTTGAAGATAAAATCGCCGCAACCACTGCCAAGTCAATAGCTGGATCGTCAACAGACAGTCCTCCTGTGACATTCAAAAACACATCTTTTGACCCTAAATGAAAACCGGCTCTTTTTTCTAATACGGCCAATATCATATTTAGCCTTTTGGCATTATATCCGGTGGTGCTGCGTTGTGGAGTTCCATAAACAGCAGAACTTACTAATGCTTGTATTTCAATCATTAAAGGCCTCATTCCCTCTAGTGTAGTAGCTATTGCGGTTCCCGAAAGGATTGAGTCGGTGTGCGAAATTAATATTTCAGAGGGATTGGCTACTTCTCGTAATCCACTTCCTTGCATTTCATAGATTCCGATTTCTGCAGTCGAACCAAATCGGTTTTTCAATGACCTCAAGATTCGATACACATGATTCCTGTCGCCCTCAAATTGCAAAACGGTGTCCACCATATGTTCTAAAATTTTTGGACCTGCGATATTCCCGTCTTTTGTTATGTGTCCAATTAGTAGCACAGGCACTCCCGTTTCTTTTGCAAATTTTATAAGTTCGGCGGTTGTTTCTCTGATTTGAGAGATACTACCCGCGGCAGATTCTATATAATCGGTGTGTAACGTTTGTATTGAGTCAATAATAACAATTTCTGGTTGGATTTCTTCTATTTGCTTAAAGATGTTTTGAGTTTTTGTTTCGGTTAAAATATAGCAATTATCACTTGATGAGGTAATTCGTTCGGCACGCATCTTGATTTGTTTCTGACTTTCTTCTCCGGAAACATACAAAGTTTTGTAAGGTAATTTTAGTGAAATTTGAAGAAGAAGGGTGCTTTTTCCAATACCAGGCTCGCCTCCAAGAAGAATCAATGAACCAGGAACAATTCCGCCTCCCAATACCCGATTTAACTCGCCGTCACAAGTATCTAAACGCGTTTCTTGGGTCGAATCAATTTCTTTTATTTTTAAGGGTTTGGAAGCTTTTTTTACCTCAGACGATGGCTTCCAAGCATTTCTTTCTTCTTTCTGAATTATTTCTTCAACAATAGTATTCCACTCTTTACAGGCATTGCATTGCCCTTGCCATTTTGCATATTGTGTGCCACAATTTTGACAAAAAAAGGATGTTTTTATTTTAGCCATTACTCGGGTTGTTTTTTTTCTGTAGTTTCCGTTGCTGGGGAATCCAATTGGGCCTCTACACTTGAAGATTCTTCTATTATCGTACTGCTTTTTTGAGAGGCATTTCGTTTCATTAAATCTGCCTTTTCTACCATCATTTCTTTTGTTAATTGCCCGATTTCTTCTTTTTGAAATGCGGAAAGATAATATTTTGAAGCGGTTTTAAAGTCGCCTTTTTTCTCAAATAGTAAGCCTAAATGATAATCAGCTAACATGCTTTTTGGATAATTTTTTCTAGCTAAAATGGATAACTCATCAAATTCATTATATATTTTATTTTTCAGAATTGCTGCTTCAATAGCTTTAAAATCAGTAATTCTAATAGGCATTTTTATTTGGAGAAGTTGCTCTATTGCTTCGTATTTTTTTGAAAGATAATTAACATAACCATAAGGAAGTGGTGCTATTTTTTCTTTGTATTCGCTTATTGAAATAGGCTGATAGATTGAAAAAAACTGGTAAAGGGCATTTGGAATCGATTGCAAAACTAGAGAATAATGTGAGGTTCCTTTAAATTTGTCATAACGATAATTTAATGTAGGCTTTTTAATGATTGTAACCAGACTATCCAATAATTGTGTTCGGTCTTGAATCGATTTCAAATCTCCATCAGCAGTTGAATGATAATAAAAAATTGGCTTATTGATTGAGTTTAATCGATCTGGAATTTGTACTTCCATGTCTGGGGCAAATTCAGTACCCATTGAGATGTAGCCATCAAACAATGGTTGGTCTTTATAAAGATAAAAATTCAAAAATCCCGCAGTTAAATCGTGTCCCGCAATCATTTTAAAATTAGAGGTTCTGTAATTTTTTTGGATATAAGGCATTAATTCAAGCCCAATGAACTCAAAAAATTGAGCGCTTTTTCCTTCTAAAAAACCAGTTTGTTCATTAACAAAACAATCGGATGTTCTTTCATCATTTAGGTTTTGATGAATTCCAACAATAATTACTTCGGGCAAATCATCCCAATAGGCACCATAACTTAGTGCGCCTTGAAATGCATCTACTAAATAATCTCCATCCAGGACGATTAGAATTGGGTATTTTTTTAACGGATTGTTTTCATAGGAGGCAGGCAAAACAATAGAAATTATCCGGTTTTCTTTTAGTTTAGCCGAACTGATAGTGTCCGTTATTTTTTGTGAAAAGACGGTTGAAATACAGGTCAATAGTACTAAAGTAAAATAGGATTTCATAAGTATTTTGGTTTTAATAAATGGGGCAATACATGCTCACAAGATACTTATTTTTTTTTATTTAACAGCGGAAAAATAATAAATGAAAGTAAGCCAGTAATGGTGACAAGTAAAATTTGTGAAGTCCATACAATCCAACCAAAGGCGGTTCCTGCGGGAAGAGCAACGCCATAAAAAAACAATATATTAGCCATTAATACTGGGTAAGTTCCAAAACCACTGCTGGTTACTGCGATTGCAATACTGCCCACAATAAAAGAGGAAAGTACGGCTCCAAAACTTATCGAACTGGTTTCCTCAAATGTGAATATGGTAACATAAAACATCAAGAGATAGCTTAACCAAATAAATAGAGTGTGTAATAAAAACGCTCCTTTTTTCTTCATTTTTAGGATGCTAAAAATACCTTCTTTTAGTCCAGCTATTTTTGATTTTAATTGTAATACAATCGGGAGTTTAGAATAAGAATAAATCAATAATCCGCTAATAAAAATAAGCACCCCTAAAGCAATAATCCATAAGGTAAGCGCTAAAGAAATTTTATCCAATACAAATGCTTTGACCACTTTAAACTGAATAAAAAAAGTGCTAATTATAAGTAATAATAATACTATTGAATCGACAATTCGTTCTGCGACAATTGTTCCAAATCCTTTGTCAAAAGGGATGTTGTTGTATTTTTTTAATAGTAAAGCTCTAGAAAACTCACCCGATCTTGGAATGGTCATGTTCATAAAGTAACCTATAGAAACCGCCATAAAATTATTGGCAAAAGTAGTTGTGTATCCCATATGATTTAGAGAAAACTTCCATCGATAAGCCCTTGAAATTCCACCCAAAGTTGAAATAATCAATGATATAAAAATATAAAAATAATTAGCTTTCCCAAAGTGACTTTTTATGGTTGATACCTGTTCGGGACTAAATTTAGTGTAGGTATATAGAATTAGAAGTAGGCCTAATAGCAGAGGCAATAAAACAGAGAACCATTTGCTGATATTTGTTTTCAAATTAGGTCAAAGAATTATCCTTTTCATTAGGGAAAACCAAAGCAGGCTTAAATGTTTTTGCTTCTTCAAAGTCTAAAATACCATATGAAATAATGATAATAATGTCTCCTTTTTGAACTTTTCGTGCCGCTGGACCATTAAGGACAATCTCGCCACTATTTTTATTTCCTTTGATGGCATAGGTTTCAAAGCGTTCTCCATTGTTAATGTTTACAATAGAAACTTTTTCTCCTTCAATAATATTTGAGGCTTCCATAAGGGCTTCGTCAATGGTGATACTTCCAATATAATTTAAATCGGCGCCAGTTACGGTTACTCTATGAATCTTAGATTTTACTACTTGAATTTGCATTGTACAAAGGTAATTAATTTAATGAAATAGTATCAATTAATCTAATGTTGTTAATAAAAACGGCAATGAATGCCCTATATTTTGTGTTGGCTTTTTTCGATTGACAAGGCAGTAAAGTGGCTTCTTCGGCAATTTGAAAATATTCAAGTTCAAAAGTTGGATGGGCTTGAAAAATGGAAGAAACCCAACTAGAAATGGAAGAAATAGTATCAGTAGAAAATTTTGACTGAACCTCAGTTAATGTTTGAAATACTAGCTTGGCTTCGCTTCTTTCTGACGGGGAAAGGCGTTCATTTCTTGAACTCATGGCTAACCCATTTTTTTCTCTAAAGATGGGACAACCGACAATTTTGACAGGAGATTTCAATTTTTCTACTAATTTTTTGACAATTTGTAGTTGTTGAAAATCCTTTTCACCAAAATAAGCAACGGTAGGAGAAATGATTTCGAATAATCGTTTTACAATAGTGCCAACACCATCAAAATGCCCAGGCCTAAATTTACCTTCCATTTGATTTTCTAGTCCGTCAAAATCAAAATGCTCCGCCGTCATAGTGGTGTCATAAATATCTTGTACGGTAGGCGCATAAACAATTATAGCATCAGAGAGTGATTTAATTTTAGCACAATCGGTTTCTAAGGTTTTAGGATATTTTTCTAAGTCCTCTAAAGAATTAAATTGGGTAGGATTGACAAAAATACTTACAACAGTGAAGTTGTTTTGAGAGAGAGATTCTGAAATTAAAGACAAATGACCTTCGTGTAGCGCACCCATTGTGGGAACGAAACCAATAGTAAATTGAGCGTCAGAAACGGATGATAAATACTGTTTTAAAGCTACTTGACTATCGAAAATGTACATGCTCGTTTATCTTAATAAGGTGCAAACTTAATATTTTAGTTATTAACTGCATAAAATTTTGTAATTTTGCTTGTTTTTTATTGACAAAACATAATACTAAATTAGAATATGGAGGACAAGAGGATATTATATGTATCATCTGAAGTAGTGCCGTATTTAGCTGAAAATGAGGTTTCTCTAATGTCTTATGACGTTCCTAAAATGATCAATGATCAAGGTGGACAGATTAGAATTTTCATGCCTAGATATGGTAATATTAATGAGAGAAGACATCAGTTGCATGAGGTAATTCGATTATCTGGAATGAATTTGGTGGTGAATGATTTAGATATGCCCTTAATTATCAAGGTTGCTTCTATTCCAAAAGAACGGATTCAAGTTTATTTTATTGATAACGATGAGTATTTTAAAAGAAAAGCAACGTTTACAGATGAAGACGGTGTTTTGTATCCAGATAATGATGAACGAGCTATTTTCTTTGCAAAAGGGGTGGTAGAGACAGTAAAAAAATTAAATTGGGTTCCAGATATTATTCACGTACATGGATGGATGGCGGCATTATTACCAATTTATATGAAGCATTATTATAAAGATGAAGCATTATTTTCTGAAACTAAAATCGTAACTTCAGTCTATGCCCAGTCATTTGAAGGAACTTTGAATCTAGAAATGATCAATAAAGTAACGTTTGACGGAATTCCAAAAGAAGCCGTTGCGGTATTAGAAACTCCAAATTATGAAAACGTAATTGCTGCTTCTATACTTCATTCTGATGCGGTAATTATTGCTTCCCCAACTATTTCTTCAAGTTTAACAAAATTTATAGAATCTTCGGGCAAACCTTTTTTACCTTTCACACCGAAAGATAAATTCGCAGAAGCGTACACTGAGTTCTATAGGAATACGGTGCTATAATTAATTATTTATAAAATATGCAAAATAATTTTTTTTTAAAATACATACTATTAGGATGTATTTCCTTATTACTGATAGCTTGCGATAAAGATTTTAATGAAATTGGTTCCGATATTATTGATGACGATCACTTTGGGTTATTATATAATGAAGCTACAACCGTAGCGGCTTACAACCAAAGTGTAGGATCCATCCAGTCGAATAATTTGCCAATTAACGCATTAGGGTATTACAACAATCCTTATTTTGGAAAAACAAAAGCAAGTTTCGTATCTCAAGTGGAGTTGGCTTCAGTAAATCCAACTATTGGGGCCAATCCAACCATTACAAAAGTTCAATTTTCAGTTCCTTACTTTAGCACATTGACCGAAACGGATAATGAAACGGGTAATCATACCTATGAATTGGATTCGATCCATGGAAGTTCTAAAATTAAGTTAAGCGTTTATGAATCAAAATATTATTTAAGAGATCACGACGCCTCTACTAATTTTCAGGAGAATCAAGTTTATTATTCAGCAGATGGAATTGATTTCGACAACAATAAAAATCCAGAACGTCTCAATGACGATGTTTCTGCAGATCAAAACGACGCTTTTTTCTTTGATCCATCTGAAATCAGAACCTATAAAACGGTAAATGGAGAGCAGGTTGTAGACACAAGGACTAAGCCTGAAATGAGGTTAAGTCTAAAAAAAGAATTTTTTCAATCGAAAATTTTTGGCACTGCCGCCTCGGGAAAATTATTAAACAACGGAACTTTCAAAGAGTACTTTAGAGGACTTTATTTCAAAGTTGAGAATGCTGCAACTTCTCCAGAACAAGGAAGTCTTGCGATGATTGATTTTACTAAAGGGACTGTTGAAATCACCTACAATATTACTATAACTGCTTCTAATGGGACTACTACTACCGAAGAAAAAACAATGGAAATAAATCTTTCGGGAAATACTGTTAACGTTTTTGAAAATGAATACCAACAAAATTATCTTTCAGGAATTACTTCTCCAAATACTACCAACGGTGACCAACGATTATTCCCTAAAGGCGGAACAGGATCTGTAGTAGTCGTTAGCCTTTTTGGTGCTCATGATCTAATTAGTTATGATTCTGAAGGGGTACTTCAGAATGTGCCAAATTATGTTTCGGATGAATTAGATCATTTGAGGAACCCCGCTGACGGAAAGAAATGGATGGTTAACGAAGCTAATTTAGTTTTTTATGTCGATACGCTTGCAACATCATTATTAGCAGAAACAGATGAGCCAGAACGTTTGTATTTGTTTGATTTAAATAACAATAAGCCAATAAAGGATTACTTTACCGACAATACAATAGCTACCAATCCAAAAAATAGTAAATATTTTTTTGGAGGGATAGTTGAGAAGGAAAAAATTGGCGATAAAAAAAGAGGAATTAAATACAAAATTAGAGTGACCAATCACATTAAGGATTTAATAGCAAATGACTCAACGAATGTTAAGTTAGGCCTAGTCGTTACTGAGTCTATTGGAATTACTGCTGCCGCAAAATTAAAAACACCATTTACGATTGCCAATCAAACAGCCCAAGGATATAAAACAATTACAAAGGCACCTATAGCATCAGTATTTAGCCCACTTGGAACCATATTATACGGAACCATTCCAGCACCGATTGACAATAATCCAATAAGTGTTAAAGAATATGCAAAAAGATTAAAATTAGAAATTTATTATACAAAGCCAAACTAAAAATGAAGTATTATGTGTGGAATCGTAGGTTATATTGGACATAGAGAAGCATACCCAATAATCATTAAAGGATTAAAAAGACTTGAATATAGAGGGTATGATAGTGCCGGAATAATGTTGTTTGATGGGAAAGATTTAAAACTATCAAAAACAAAAGGAAAAGTTACTGATTTAGAAGATAAAAATGCTCTTGAGATAACCACAAATGGAACTATTGGAATGGGTCACACGCGATGGGCAACTCACGGTGTCCCAAATGATGTTAACTCGCATCCACACCTTTCTAATTCTGGAAATTTAGCCATTGTTCATAATGGAATAATTGAAAATTATGCGCCATTAAAACAAGAATTAATAAATAGAGGATATCATTTTTATTCCGATACTGATTCGGAGGTATTAGTCAATTTGATAGAAGAAGTTCAGAAAAAAGAAAGATTAAAATTAGGCAAAGCAGTTCAGGTAGCGCTTAACCAAGTAGTTGGGGCCTATGCGATTTGTGTCTTTGACAAACAAAAACCAGACGAAATTATTGTTGCCCGTTTAGGAAGCCCACTTGCAATTGGAGTAGGTGAAAATGAGTTTTTTATTGCCTCAGATGCTTCGCCCTTTATAGAATACACTTCAAATGCAATTTATCTTGAAGATGAAGAAATGGCAATCGTTCGTTTGCATAAACCACTAAAAATAAGAAAAATCAAAGACGATTCACTTGTAGACCCTTATATCCAAGAGTTACAAATGAATTTAGAACAGATAGAGAAAAGTGGGTACGATCATTTTATGCTCAAAGAAATCTATGAACAACCTAACGTAATTAAAGATACATACAGAGGTAGACTTCACGCAAACCTTGGATTAATTCAAATGGCAGGCGTTGAAGACAATCTAGAAAAATTTTTAAATGCAAATAGAATTCTAATCATAGCTTGTGGGACATCATGGCATGCAGGATTAGTTGCAGAATATATAATTGAAGAGTTCACTAGAATTCCAGTTGAGGTAGAATATGCCTCTGAGTTTAGATATAGAAATCCAATTATCAACAAAGGAGATGTTGTGATAGCGATTTCTCAATCAGGAGAAACTGCCGACACGCTTGCGGCTATTAAATTAGCCAAAGAAAAAGGAGCATTTGTCTTTGGAGTATGTAATGTAGTTGGATCTTCCATCTCCAGAGAGACTAATGCAGGAGCCTACACTCACGCAGGTCCTGAAATAGGAGTAGCTTCTACAAAGGCATTTACCACACAAATTACGGTACTTACAATGATAGCTTTACGATTAGCAAAAGCAAAAGGGACCATCTCAAATTCTGATTTTCACCGCTATTTACAAGAATTAGAATTAATTCCTGAAAAAGTAGCCGAAGCACTAGAAACGAATGAAAAAGCTAAAGAAATTGCAAGCAAAATTAAAGATGTTCCTAATTGTTTATATTTAGGGAGAGGATATAATTTTCCAGTAGCTTTAGAAGGAGCATTAAAGCTAAAAGAAATATCCTACATTCACGCCGAAGGATATCCAGCTGCAGAAATGAAACACGGGCCAATTGCTTTAATAGACGAACACATGCCAGTAGTTGTTATTGCACCAAAACAAGGGCATTATGACAAAGTAGTGAGTAATATTCAAGAGATAAAATCTAGAAAAGGGATTATTATTGCAGTAGTAACAAAAGGGGATACACAAGTTAGAGACCTGGCTGATTATGTGATTGAAATTCCAGAAACTTCAGATGCATTATCACCTTTATTAACTACTATTCCATTGCAATTATTATCTTATCATATTGCTGTTCTAAGAGGATGTAATGTGGATCAACCTAGAAATTTAGCGAAATCGGTTACGGTGGAATAAAGTAATAAATTCCATATATTTTTATTAAAAACGAGATTTTGTCTCGTTTTTTTTATTAATACTAAAAAAATTTGTACTTTGGCGACATAAATTAACCAAAAAACTAACCAAATGAGAGTGTACTTACTTATTTTGTCATTGTTTTTTTGCGGAATATCCTTCGCGCAAAACACAGTAACGGGCTCAGTTACAGATAGTAACAAAAAGCCAATTTTCGGAGCTAATATTAAAATTATTGGAACACAACAAGGAACTGTTTCAGATGCTGATGGAAAGTTCTCACTAAATTCAGCAAAAAAACCACCCTTTGAAATCGAAGTTTCAAGTGTTGGATTTGAAACAAAGAAAATTAACGTAACTAGTTTACAATCACTATTGATTTCTTTAAACGATGAAGAAACAAAGTTGAATGAAATTGTAGTTTCAGCCTCAAGAACGCCTGAACGCGTATTAGAATCACCTGTTACAATTGAAAGAATGGGAATTCAAGACGTTAAAAAAGTGGCTTCCCCTTCTTTTTATGACGGTTTAGAAAACATGAAAGAGGTTCAAATGAATACGAGTAGTATGTCATTTAAATCAATTAATACAAGAGGTTTTGCGACCGTTGCTAACGTGCGTTTTATGCAATTAGTAGACGGAATGGACAACTCATCTCCATTATTAAATTTCGTACTAGGAAACATGATTGGTATTTCTGAAATTGATGTACAAAGCGTAGAGCTTTTGCCTGGAGCATCTTCTGCATTATATGGTGCCAATGCATTCAATGGTATTTTATTTATGAATAGTAAAACCCCATTTACTAGCCAAGGAATTACAGCATATGCAAAATACGGAAACACAAGCCAACAGGCAGCTGGAGTAAACTCCTATGTTGATTATGGGGTAAGAGTTGCCCACGCATTTAACAAATATTTTGCAGCAAAAGCCAATTTTACTTACATGAGCGGTACCGATTGGTATGCAACCAATTATAACGATAAAAGAACTGCTGGAATCGACAGAAGCAATATTAATTATGATGGAATAAATGTATATGGCGATGAGGTTTCAACTAACATTAAGAGCGTTGGACAATCATTAGCCAATTTAGGATTATTGCCAGCATCAGCCGTAAATATTTTACCAAATACAAACGTAAGTAGAACAGGATATAACGAGGTAGATTTGACGGACAACAAAGCAAGTAATACCAAAATTGATTTCTCACTTCATTTTAAGCCTTTTGCTAATGATTTTGAAATTATTTTTCAAAGTAAATTCGGATTTGGAAATGCAGTATACCAAGGAGCTAACAGATATTACTTAAATGACTTTTTTATGCAACAACATAAAATTGAATTTAAAGGGAAAAACTTTTTCTTAAGAGGTTATACTACAACAGAAGATGGCGGAAATTCTTATGACATGCTTTTCACAGGAATTAATATTAATAGAAAATGGAAACCAGACAGTACATGGTTTGGACAATATGCTGGAGCATATGTTCAATCAACGCTTGCAGGAGCAACACCAGATGCGGCTCACTTATTAGCAAGAAACACTGCTGACTCTGGAAGATTTTTACCAGGAACAGACGCGTTTAGAAATGCTTTTAGTCAAGTTACCTCAGAAGCGAGTGTGCTTTCAGGATCAAAATTAGTTGACAATTCTAGAATTTACCATTCAGATGCCAATTATAACTTTAAAGACGAAATTAAATTTGCTGAAATTCAAGTAGGGGGATCATTCAGACAATATGAGTTAAACTCTTATGGTAGAATCTATACCGATGCTAATGGGCCAATCTATTACAATGAATATGGTGCCTACACGCAGTTAACAAAAAAATTGGCGGATGACAGATTGAAGTTTACAGGGTCTATGCGTTATGATAAATCGCAAAATTTTGACGGAAATTTTTCACCTAGAGTATCTCTTGTATATTCTGCAGGAGAATCTAAAAGACATAACTTTAGAGCTTCTTTTCAAACAGGTTTCAGAAATCCATCAACACAAGATCAATACATAGGTTTTAATGTAGGAAGTGCGATACTTTTAGGTTCAGCACCTGATAATTTAATTAGGTTCAGCGAAAGCTTACCGGTAGGAACTACTGTAGGACAAGCTTTTGCAGGAGGGACTTCAGTTACTATGACGGGTTTAAATGCTTATAACAATTCATACACCTCTTCTTCTGTTGCTGCATTTAGTGCATTAGCACCTAGTAATCCAATTGCTGGATCAGCTTTGTTAACCAAAACAAAAGTAGGGTATGTGAAACCAGAACAAGTTAAAGCTTTTGAGTTAGGGTATCGTTCATTGATTAAAGATGTTTCTATCGACATTAATGGATATTATAATGTATACAATGATTTCATTGGAAACATAAATGTTGTTGCGCCTTATTATGGAACTGCCGTAGATGCTCCAAACCCATTAGCAGGTCCAACAGATGCCGGAGTTCAATCGTTACACGCACTTCAAAACGGAAATTATAGAGTGTACCAATTGTATACTAATACTACTATCGAGATTAAATCATTAGGATTTGGAATTGGACTTTCTAAAAAAGTGTATAAGAATTTTGAAGCGGGTGTTAACTATAACTTTGCAGAATTTGATTTTGATCAATCCAAAGACGCAAGTTTCGAAGCTGGATTTAATACACCAAAACATAGAGTTAAAGCTTCTATTGGTAATGAAAAATTATTCAAAAACTTTGGATTTAATGTAAGCGGAAGATGGAACAGTGAGTATTTATGGCAATCAACAATGGTTGATGGAACCGTAGAAGCAGCAACTGTTATCGACGCTCAAATCAATTATACATTTCCAAAATTAAAATCTACCCTAAAAATTGGGGCAGCTAATATTGGCGGAAAAGAATATTATCAAGTATTAGGAGCGGGATTAATTGGGCAACAAGTTTTTGCTTCTTGGACAATCAATCCGTAATTAATTTAGTTCAAACAATTAAAAAGTAAAAAGATGATAAAAAATTTCAAATGGCTAGTATTGGTTGCTTTAACCTTTGTAGCATGTACTAATGAAGACGAAATAATTACAGAGGAACCAATTTCCTCTGGAACTGCCGATTTTTCTAAATATGTAGCTTTAGGCGACTCATTTGCCGCAGGGTATAGTGATAACGCCCTTTTTCCTAAAGGACAAGAAAATTCGTATCCAAATATTGTGGCACAACAATTTGCAACCGCAGGTGGTGGAGTTTTTTCTACACCTTGGATGTCAAATGATAACATTGGTGGTTTCTCTTTAGGAGGAAATCAAGTTGTTTCTTCAAGATTATATTTTAATGGTTCTGCTCCAGTAAATGTTACAGGTGTAACGTCAACATTACTTACTGATCGCCTGACGGGTTCTTACAGCAATATGGGTATTCCAGGAGCTAAAAGTTATCATTTAGGATTTGCTGGTTATGGAGCTTTAAATCCATATTTCGGAAGAATAGCTTCTACTCCTACTGCAACAGTAATAGCGGATGCAGTTGCACAAAATCCAACTTTTTTCTCCCTATGGATAGGTGGAAATGATGTTTTAGGATATGCTACATCAGGAGGTATTGGTGTAAATCAAACGGGTAATTTTAATCCCGCTACTTATGGAAACAATGACATTACGGATCCAAACGTTTATGCTAGTACATTGAATACTTTAGTTACAAACTTAACTGCAAATGGAGCAAAAGGAGTAATGGCTAATTTGCCATACGTAAACTCATTGCCATATTTTACCACGGTTCCATTTAATGCAGTTCCGCTAAGTGCCGCTACTGCTGGACAGTTAAACAGTGGTTATGCTCAATACAATGGTGGTTTAGCCCTGGCTCAAAGCTATGGATTAATTACTGCGGCAGAGAAAACAAGACGTACGATTACTTTTCAAGCCGGACAAAATGCGGTGGTAATGGTTGATAGTTATTTAACTAATTTAAGTTCATTAGGTTTGCCTTCATACCGTCAGGCAACAGCCGAAGATTTGTTAGTATTGCCTTCTAGAAGTGTTATTGGAACAACCGTAAATGGAAACCCAGCGCAAGTAAATGGCGTTTCAGTTCCTTTGGCGGATCAATGGGTACTTTCAAAAGATGAAATCGCGGAAGTAAAAATCGCTACCGATGCCTATAATGTAACTATAGAGTCAATTGCGAACGCAAAAGGACTTGCATTTGTAGATACCAAAACAGTTATGAATAATTTACTTAATGGTGGAGAAGTTTTTGACGCTTACACGATGACAACTACCTACGTAACTGGAGGAGCTTTTTCTTTAGACGGTGTTCATCCAGGAGCTAGAGGATATGCTCTAATCGCAAACAAGTTTATTGAGGCTATTAACGCGAAATATGGTTCAACTATGAAAAAAGTAAAAGCAGCTGATTATAGAATTTTATATCCTGCAGCATTCTAAATAGATGTTTATTCAATTACAAAAAACCATCCCAAGCGGATGGTTTTTTCTTTTATATAGCTACAATCTTCTTGGCATAAAATGAATATTTCCAATCCAAATAAAAACTTATAAATTATACTTTTTTTTATTTAAAATGCCTTGTAATTTTATTTTAAAAAATTATCTTTGCACTCTGAAAGAAGAGTATTTTTTTCAAACCAAAATTAGCTATATAAAATTCAAAAGCAATGTCAAAAGTAATAGGAAAGGTTGCACAAATCATTGGACCAGTAGTAGATGTAGTATTCAACGGAAAAGATGTTGAGCTTCCAAAAATTTATGATTCATTAGAAATCACAAAAAAAGACGGTACTTTATTAGTATTAGAAGTTCAATCTCATATCGGAGAAAATACAGTACGTACCATTTCAATGGATTCTACCGATGGATTAAGCAGAGGATATGAAGTAGTAGGAACTGGAAATCCAATAAAAATGCCAATCGGACCAGACGTTTACGGACGTTTGTTCAACGTTATTGGAGATGCAATTGATGGTTTAGGAGAATTACCTAAAACAGGAGATAACGGATTATCAATTCACCGTCAAGCACCAAGATTTGAAGATTTGTCAACTTCTTCTGAAGTATTATTCACCGGAATCAAAGTAATCGATTTAATTGAGCCATACGCTAAAGGAGGAAAAATTGGATTGTTCGGTGGAGCTGGTGTTGGTAAAACAGTATTGATTCAAGAATTGATTAATAATATAGCAAAAGGTCACGGTGGACTTTCTGTATTCGCAGGAGTAGGAGAAAGAACTCGTGAAGGAAATGACTTACTTCGTGAGATGTTGGAGTCAGGAATTATAAAATACGGAGATGAATTCATGCATTCTATGGAAGAAGGCGGATGGGATTTATCTAAAGTTGATATGCCAGGAATGAGAGAGTCAAAAGCTACTTTCGTTTTCGGTCAAATGAACGAACCTCCTGGAGCTCGTGCTCGTGTGGCACTTTCAGGATTGTCTATTGCGGAATATTTTCGTGATGGTGCAGGTTCAGATCAAGGAAAAGATGTATTATTCTTCGTTGATAATATTTTCCGTTTCACACAAGCAGGTTCTGAGGTTTCGGCTCTTTTAGGTCGTATGCCTTCTGCGGTAGGATACCAACCAACATTAGCTACAGAAATGGGAGCGATGCAAGAACGAATTACCTCTACAAACAAAGGATCAATTACTTCCGTTCAAGCGGTTTACGTTCCTGCGGATGATTTAACTGACCCAGCTCCAGCAACAACATTTGCTCACTTGGATGCAACAACTGTATTGTCTCGTAAAATTGCCGAGTTAGGTATTTATCCTGCAGTTGATCCATTAGATTCAACTTCTAGAATCCTGACACCACAAATTCTTGGTGATGAGCATTATGACTGTGCACAACGAGTAAAAGAAATACTTCAAAAATACAAACAACTACAAGATATTATTGCCATTTTAGGGATGGAAGAATTATCTGAAGACGATAAATTAGCTGTTTCAAGAGCAAGACGTGTGCAACGTTTCTTGTCACAACCATTTCACGTAGCAGAACAATTTACAGGTTTAAAAGGAGTTTTGGTTGACATTAAAGATACCATCAAAGGATTTAATATGATTATTGACGGAGAATTAGACCACTTGCCAGAAGCAGCCTTCAACCTTAAAGGTACTATTGAAGAAGCTATCGAAGCAGGAGAGAAAATGTTGGCAGAAGCGTAATTGGTTGTTAGTTGTTAGTTGTTAGAAAGCAACCATCAACCATCAACTATTAACTTAAAAAATTATGATTTTAGAAATAGTATCACCCGAGGCAAAATTATTTTCAGGAGAAGTAACCTCAGTTTCAGTACCTGGAGTTGACGGGGGTTTTCAAATATTAAATAATCACGCCCCAATAGTTTCTATTTTAGGAATGGGATCAATAAAAATTGAATCTTCTAATTTTCACTTCGGAAAAGAAGTAGCCGAAAAATTCACTAAAATAAATGATCAAAATTATTCTATTGGAATCAATTCTGGAACGATCGAAATGAAAGACAATAAAGTGATTGTTTTGGTAGATTAAATGACCAACGAATAAACTTATTTCAAAAAGCCAAACAAGTATTGTTTGGTTTTTTTTTGGAGCTATTTCCCGCTATTCATTTCAATCTCTTGTTTTTTATTAAAAAACAAGAGGATTTCCATTACTATCGGGGCTATGAATTTTATCTAAAATACTTTATTTTTAATTCAATAACTTTGTATTTATGAAGTTTCCGAATAACATTAATCAAAAACTCGAATCACGCATCCAAAACAATTCCTTGAGGAAATTGGATATGCCCAATAATCTAATCGATTTTGCTTCCAATGATTACATAGGTTTTGCAAAATCAGAAACGATTTTCAATGAAACGCATTCGTATTTAATTGCAAATAAAATCATTCAAAACGGCGCAACAGGCTCTAGATTATTATCGGGAAATCATAAAGTATACGAAGAAGCAGAAAATCATATTGCAAAATTTCATCGAGTAGAAAGCGCCTTAATTTTCAATTCAGGTTACGATGCTAATGTTGGTTTTTTTGGAGCTGTTCCGCAAAAAGGCGATTTAATTTTGTTTGATGAATTAGCACACGCTTCTATTCGTGATGGAATTCAATTGTCAAATTCCAAATCGTATAAATTCAAACACAACGATTTTGAAGATTTAGAACGATTACTTCTTAAACTATCAACAGATAGCCAACAACCAACAGCCATTTATATCGTTACCGAAAGTGTTTTTTCAATGGATGGCGATTGCCCTAATTTAGAAGAATTGGTTCAAATCACTTCAAAATATGATTGTAATTTAGTAGTTGATGAAGCGCATGCTTTGGGGGTTTTTGGAGAAAACGGACAAGGATTGGTTCAAATGCTAGGATTAGAAGAAGCTGTTTTTGCCAGAATTATGACTTTCGGAAAAGGATTGGGTTGCCACGGAGCAGCAATTTTAGGCAGTCAAAAACTAGTCGATTATTTAGTAAATTTCGCTCGAAGTTTCATTTATACCACGGGACTTTCACCGCATTCTGTAGCTACGATTTTAGTGTCTTATCACAATTTAGAAATTGAAAAAAAAGCGCTTGAAATTCTCAGAGAAAACATCAATAACTTCAATCAAGAAAAAAATATTTTGGGATTAAAACCAATGTTTGTAAGAAGCAGATCGGCTATTCAAAGCGCCATTATTCCTGGGAATCAAAATGTAAAATTGATAGCCAACCAACTGCAAGAAAAAGGATTCGATGTCAAAGCCATTCTTTCTCCTACAGTTCCAGAGGGTCAGGAGCGATTACGATTTTGCTTGCACAGTTTTAATTCAAAGGAAGAAATCTCTGAAGTATTGAGATTGTTGAGTACCTTTGTTTTTTAGCCACGGATAAAACGGATTTTACTGATTTACACAGATTAAACATGACGAATATATTACACAAATCAATTACAGATATAATTTTGAAGGTTTATTACGAAGTATATAATGAACTGGGTTACGGATTTCTTGAAAAAGTATATCAAAATGCGATGTATTTTGAATTGCAATCATTAGGATATAAAGTTGAAGCTCAAAAACAAATTAAAGTTTATTTCAAGAAGAAACTTGTAGGAGAATATTATTCAGATTTACTAGTTGAAGATAAAGTAATTGTAGAATTGAAAGCAACAGAATTACTAATGAATGTGCATGTTGCTCAAATTATGAATTATTTAAAGGCAACTCCAATTGAAGTTGGACTTTTATTAAATTTCGGAGATGAACCAGAGTTTAAAAGACTAATTTATACCAACGATAGAAAAATTAATTTAAAAAATCAGTGATAATCCGTTTAATCCGTGGCTATTAATATGAAACTATTTATTACAGGAATATCAACCGACGTCGGTAAAACCATCGCTTCAGCAATCATAACTGAAGCGCTTGAGGCCGATTATTGGAAACCCATTCAAGCAGGTGATTTAGATAATTCTGATAGCCATAAAATTCAACGCTATATTTCAAATAACAAATCGGTTATACACGAAAATAGCTACAAACTTAATACTCCTGCTAGTCCGCATTTAGCAGCTGAATTAGATGGAATTACAATAGATTTAAAAAAGATTATTGAACCAAAAACGGAGAATCATATAGTTATTGAAGGAGCAGGCGGACTATTTGTACCTTTAAATGAAACCGATTTTGTTATCGATTTAATTCACCCCAATTACAAAGTTATTGTTGTTTCTCGCCATTATCTGGGAAGCATCAATCATACTTTATTGACGATTGAAGCATTAAAAAACCGAGGTATTAACATAGCAGGGATTGTTTTTAATGGCAATGAAAATGGCCCTACTGAAACCATAATTTTAAATACAACACAACTAAAATGCATTGGGAGAATTGAGGAAGAACCGTATTTCGACCAAAACGTAATTTCAGAATATGCCAATTTGTTTCGAGATAATCTATTAGAACTTCAATAGCAATGGCGAAAATCAATTTCAATAAAGTGAACTTAACCGAAAGAGACAGCCTCTATCTTTGGCATCCTTATACCCAACATAAAACTTCAAAACTGCCAATTGCAATTGTAAAAGGCGAAGGAGCTTTACTTTGGGACGATTCCAATAAGGAATATATTGATGCAATTGCGTCTTGGTGGGTGAATCCTTTCGGGCATTCCAATCGGTTTATTGCCGATGCAATCTACAAGCAATTAACCACTTTAGAACACGTTTTATTTGGAGGATTTACGCATGAACCTGCCGTAGTTTTATCTGAAAAGCTAATGGAAATCTTGCCAAACAACCAAAATAAAATTTTCTTTTCTGATAATGGATCAACCGCTGTTGAAGTCGCAATAAAAGTTGCGTTGCAATATTTTTTCAATAAAGGAGAAAAGAAAACTACCATAATTGCGTTCGAAAATGCCTTTCATGGAGATACTTTTGCCGCAATGGCCGCAAGCGGAATTTCGTTTTATACCCAGGCTTTCGAAGGAATGTTTATTGATATTGTTCGGATTCCGGTTCCAATAAAAGGTCAAGAAGAAGTCAGTTTTCTAGCATTGGCACAAGCCATAAAAAACAATAACTGTGCAGGATTCATTTTCGAGCCTTTAGTTCAAGGAGCAGCTGGAATGGTAATGTATGAACCACAAGCATTAGATGAATTAATCAAAATTTGTCAAGAAAAAGGAGTTTTAACCATCGCCGATGAAGTAATGACAGGCTTTGGTAAAACTGGAAAAACGTTTGCATGCGATTATTTGCAAACCCAGCCTGACATGATGTGTTTGTCAAAAGCGTTAACGGGTGGAACAATTCCAATGGCAATTACCACATTCACACAAGAAGTATTTGATGCTTTTTATAGTGATGACATTAACAAGGCGCTTTTTCACGGACATACATTTACTGCAAATCCAACGGGTTGTGCGGCGGCTTTGGCTAGTTTGGAATTATTGCAAACCGATGAAATGCAAACCAATATCTCACGAGTAAATCAAAGTCATTTGGCTTTTAAAAAACGCATTGAAAACCACCCAAAAGTGACTACAACTCGGGTTTTGGGAGTCATTTTTGCATTGGAAATAAAAACCGAAAATCAAGCAAGTTATTATGGAACTTTGCGCAACAAACTCTATGATTTCTTCATTGAAAATGGAGTAATTTTGCGCCCTGTTGGAAACATTGTTTATATTTTACCCCCTTATATTATTGAGAATGAACAACTTCAAAAAATATATAACGTGGTTGAAAATGCTTTTGATATTGTTTAAGTTATAAGTTAACTTTCATGGCAATCTTTGCGAAAAACTTTGCGACCTTTGCGGTTAAATTTTTATAATTCATATTTAATACCTTGTCAACAACTATTTCTATTACCGCTATTGCCTCACTCTCTGGATTAGGAAACAATCAAGATGCAATTTGGAACAATTATCAATCCAATCAACATTGTTTTGTAACTACTGATTTTGGTACTCAAAATGTACTTACGGCCCCTTTAAATGACGCTTCAAGACAGGAAATAGAACTACTAAAAAATTCAGATCCTAAATATAAATTTTTGGACAATTCCGTTTTATTTGCCATTGCAGCTTCTCGCAGAGCAATTCAAAACGCTGGCTGGAAAAATGGCGATTGTTTCGGAATCAATATTGGATCTTCTCGTGGCGCAACTGAATTATTTGAAAAACACCATATTGATTTTATTAAAACTGGGAAAGCTCCAACTTTGGCTTCTCCCACAACAACACTTGGAAATATTTCTTCATGGGTCTCTCATGATTTGCAAAGTCAAGGTCCTGAAATTTCGCATTCGATTACCTGTTCAACAGCTTTGCATGCATTGTTAAACGGCGTTGCTTGGCTAAGAGCAGGAATGTCAGAAAATTTTTTAGTTGGCGGAAGTGAAGCCCCTTTAACCGATTTCACAATCAGTCAGATGCAAGCGTTGAAAATTTATGCCAATTCAAATGAAGGATCTGATTATCCAAATCGTGCTTTAGATTTGAATAAAAAAAAGAACACTTTAATTCTTGGTGAAGGCGCTTCCGTTTGTTGTTTAGAAATTGGAAAAAAAGATAATGCACTGGCTTTTATTGAAGGAATTGGTTATGCCACAGAAATTTTAGAACATAATGTTTCAGTTTCAGCTGAAGCCACTTGTTTCCAAAAATCAATGAAAATGGCATTGGGAAATAGTAATTTAGCAGATATTGACGTTATTGTGATGCACGCCCCAGGAACTATTAAAGGCGATTTAACCGAATATAAGGCGATTCAAAAAGTATTTAGTGACAACCTTCCATTATTGACTAGCAATAAATGGAAAATCGGACACACTTTTGGGGCTTCGGGAATGTTGAGCATTGAAATGGCAATACTAATGTTACAACACAATCAGTTCATCGGAGTTCCATTTGAAGAAGCACAAATCCAAAAAAAAACATTAAAAAAAATCATGGTAAATGCCGTTGGTTTTGGAGGAAATGCAGTGAGTATTTTATTGAGTTTGTAGTTTATTGTTTGGATGAAAGACGAAAGACTAAAATTTGTTGAATGCTTAGTCTTAAATTTCCGATAATTTATAATTCATAACTCTCTAAGTCCTTTACTTTTTCATAAATCAAGTTACTTTCAAACCCTTTTCGAAGTAGAAAATCACAGAATTTTTTTCGTTTTTTAGTTGGATTTGTTTCCCGAATATTCGGCCATTGCCTTTCGGCCAACGCATGAAAAGTAGCGTTGTATTCTTCGGGAGTTATTTCTTTCAGCGCAGTTGTAATGTTGTACTGAGAAATATTTCGGAATTTCAATTCGTTTACAATTCTGATTTTACCCCAATGTTTGATGCGGTGTTTTCCACGAGAAAAACTGCATGCAAAACGTTCTTCATTGAGGAAATTGTGCTCAATCAAATGCCCAATTATTTGTTCACATGCTTGCGGAATCATATTTAAGGCTCGTAATTTCTCTTCGACTTCTTTATGACATCGGTCTTGATAACTACAATAAAATTCTAGTTTTTGTGTGGCTTCTTCCAAAGAACAATAAGTAGATTTTTTTTTATCCATAGGAGAATTGTGAAATTATTTCAACTTGCTTAACGCTAAAGATAAAAAAATCCCAAAATCAATCAGGATTTTATTTATAGTATCGGTAAATTAATTTTTCTTTCCCGAAGCTTCCAAATTCTTTTCAATTGTATGTCCTGGTCGCGACCATTTTGGTTTTTCGCCCAACGCTTGAAATTGAGAATCTGCCGCTTCAACAGTAGCAGGTTGAGAAATTTTTGTAAATGGTTTTTGTGGATTTAATCCCAACATTTCAAACATTTTCATATCGTCATTTACATCTGGATTTGGAGTGGTTAGCAATTTATCGCCAGCAAAGATAGAATTAGCACCAGCAAAGAAACACATGGCTTGCCCTTCACGGCTCATGTTCATTCTTCCAGCTGAAAGCCGCACTTGCGTTTCAGGCATGATAATTCTTGTGGTTGCAACCATTCGAATCATTTCCCATATCTCAACTGGTTTTTCTTCTTCTAATGGTGTTCCTTCAACAGCAACCAACGCATTTATTGGCACCGATTCAGGCTGTGGATTTAAAGTAGAAAGCGCCACTAACATTCCAGCGCGGTCTTCGATACTTTCTCCCATTCCTATAATTCCCCCACTACAAACGGTAACATTTGTCTTGCGAACATTTTCGATTGTTTGTAAACGGTCTTCGAAACCGCGCGTTGAAATTACTTCTTTATAATAGTCTTCTGAGGTATCTAAATTGTGATTGTAGGCATATAAACCAGCTTCTGCCAAACGTTGCGCCTGATTTTCAGTAATCATACCCAAAGTACAACACACTTCCATATCCAATTTATTGATGGTACGAACCATTTCTAAAACTTGGTCAAATTCAGGTCCGTCTTTCACATTTCGCCATGCTGCACCCATACAAACTCGAGAAGAACCACTAGATTTTGCTCGCAACGCTTGTGCTTTCACTTGGCTAACCGACATTAAATCATTGCCTTCAATGTCCGTGTGGTACCTCGCAGCTTGCGGACAATAGCCACAATCTTCTGGACAACCACCTGTTTTAATTGACAATAAAGTAGAAACTTGAACCACATTTGGGTCGTGGTGTTCTCTGTGTATTGAAGCTGCTTCAAAAAGCAAATCCATCAAAGGTTTATTGTATATAGCGATAATTTCGTTTTTTGTCCAATTGTGTTTAAGTGTACTCATAAGTAGTTGTATAAAAAGTCAAAATTAGGAAATAACTATTAGACTTTTTTGGTTTTTAGAAATGAAATTGCAAATTTTTTATCTTTTCCGATTTGTGTTTTCAGCGCTTCAAGGGATTCAAATTTTTGTTCGTCACGAATTCTTTCTAGAACGGTAATTTCCATTTTTTGATGATATAGGTTTTCATTGAAGTCGAAAAAATGAATTTCGATACTCAGATTTTCACCGCCAACAGTTGGGTTTGTCCCAATATTCATCATTCCATAAATAACTGAATTATTGAAATAACTAGAAATAATATACACCCCGATTTTTGGAATTAATTTATAATCGGCTTCAATAGTAATATTCGCTGTAGGAAATCCTATAGTTCTCCCTAGTTTTTTTCCTTCTATAACTGTACCTGAAAAGAAATAATTATACCCTAAATAGGAATTTGCCAAACTAATATTCCCTTCCGTGATTGCATTTCTAATTTTGGTAGAACTAACTGAAATCGCATCAATTTCTTGTGCTGATATTTGTTCTACTTCGAAACCATATTTGGTACCAAATAAAATTAAATCGTCAATATTTGCAGAGCGATTTACCCCAAAACGATGGTCATAACCAATAATTATTTTCTGGATGTTAAACTGTTCTACTAGAATTTTTTTAATAAACTCTTCTGCAGTAAGTGAAGAGAATTTTTTATCAAATGGATGGATAATCAAGACATCCAAACCTGTTTTTTTAAGTAGCTGAATTTTCTCCTCTATTGTGTTTAATAGTTTAATAGCTGATTTTTCCTGTAAAACTAGTCTTGGGTGGGGAAAGAAGGTTAGAAGTAAACTTTGAAATGTTGCTCCAGAAGTATTTTGAACTAATTTTTCAATAATTTTTTTATGCCCAATATGAACACCGTCAAAGGTACCAATCGTAACAATTGTTTTTTTTATAGGATGGTAATCTTGTATTGTATGATATAGTGTCAAAATGGTTTTTTATTACTGCAAATTTAGAGTAATAGTTACATAAAAAAAAGGGATTGATAAAATCAATCCCTTTTTTGAAAGTAAATGAAAATTATTCTTTAATAAATCGAATAGTTTTTCTTTCATTATTTTTTACAATGGTAATTAAATATACTCCTTTAGTAAGAGTAATCGTATTAATGGACAAATCCTCCGAAGTAACAATCATTTTTTGAGCCATAGTTTGTCCTAATAAATTTGAAATGGTATAGCTTGTTGGCAAATCAAATTCATTTTGAAGTCCAATATTCAAAATACCTGAAGTTGGATTTGGATAAATAATAACATGATTTCCTTTTTCAAAATTAGCATTCTCTAGTAAATTAACCCCAAAATTTTTACTCTCAGTTGTTGTAAATGCACTTCCTGAAACCAAAGTGGTTAAACCGTCAGTAGATTTTATATCATAATAACCGTTTCCATAGGCGCAGCAAATACCATCACCATAAGAATCATTAATTGTAAAAGTATAACATTCATTAGAGGCCAAAGTCCAGTTTTGTGTAATAACAGCTGGAATTGCATTCGGGTTTGTTCCTCCAACATTTGTGTAAGCAACACTACTATATATCGGTGTTCCCGCGCTGTTTTTTAAACTCCAAGTAGTTTCTGAACCATAAATATCATTTTGTAGTCTAAAGACAACCGAAGTTGAATTGTGATTTGGAGCAATTGAAAAAGCTGCGGATGACCCATTATTTCCTGAGTTTTGATCTGCAACTGAATTAACATTTCCAACGGTTGCATAAAAAGTATGACCTCCAGAAGTTGCGCTACTTGATGGTAGTGAAATTTCAACTACAACATTAGAAGCTAAACTGCCAGTCCAAGTGTAACTTTGAGAATTCACATTATCAATACTATAGTTTATTTGTATTGATGTAAGGGTAGACGTTCCTTTATTTTCTAACATTACAGTTGGATAAATCGCGGTATCACATCCGTCTGTAATTACAGAGCAGCTATTTATTTTTGCATCTAAACCATAAATTGTTCCAGGCAAACAGGCATTGGAAGCGCTTAAAGTATTTCTATTTACACTATTGGTCATGACAGCGACCATTCTGGCTTTTTGTCCTGCAGTAAACGTATTCATACATGCATCATTGGTATAATCCATGTAGTTTTCAATCATATCATTAGCAAAAAGGCAGCTAGTAACGGCAGCACAGGTATAGTTAGCTCCGTCAGAATCAGGAGTATCAGCAACATAATCCCCAGAGGTTGCATTATTGCCTGTACATGCTGTATCATCACCCCAAATATGTCTAAGACCAATCCAGTGTCCTACTTCGTGCGTCATTGTTCTTCCCAAATTGTAGGTGGTGTTCAGTTCAAAAGTCCCGTCGTTTTCTGCAATTGTACCAAAGGCATTATAGTTAGCTACGACTCCGTCCGTATTTGAAGCCCCACCACTTGCATTTAATCCACCTAAACCAGAACCTGAAGGAAATTGTGCATAACCCAAAAGACTACTGTCTGTAAAACGTACGGTCCACATATTTAAATATTTTGTTGGATCCCATTGTGTTGCTGGTTTTACAGTTGAATTTATTGCTGTAGTTGACCAAGAGGCTTGACCAAGATTTACTCGATGTACTCCATCTGTGGCATTTCCTGAAGGGTCTTGTTGCGCTAAGCAAAAATTCACTTCGCAATCTATTCCTAAATTATATCCAGAACTGCCATTTCCAGGAGTGCCAAGTAGCCTTCTGAAATCTTGATTCATTACGTTAATTTGTGAAATAGCTTGTGCGTAAGAGATGTTCTCTCCTGAATGGGAAGAAGCAGTATTTACAGGGTCTCCATTGTGAATTACGTGAATTACAACAGGAATATTAAAGATAGTTTGAGGGACTAAACCCGCCAATGCGTCTTGTTTCTGTTGTTCAATTATAGGTGCAATCCAGGCTTCGAATTGAGCCGTAGTCATTCTGTTTGTATTGTTTTCTGCTAAAAACTCTTCGTATTCAGAGGAGGCACATCGAATAAAACCATTTTGATTTTGTGTCGGTTTTCCAAATAAATCTGCGGTAATTGATTTAAGGGTTTGACTGAAGATGCTATTTATCGAAAACAAACAAATAAAAACTATTAATTTTGTAATAAAGGTAATTTTGGTCATACTGATGGTTCTAAAAAGTTTTCACAAAAATAAAAAAATATTCAACATATTATATTTAATTCCCAATTATTTAGTGTTTGAGCACATTATTTCTCGACTTTTCACACTTTGGCAAAATTAGTATTGTATCACAGAAATTTTTAATAAGTAGTTTTTTTCATTACATTTGGGGGACAAAATTACACCTACTATGAAAAAACAATTATTCTCACTATTGATGCTGTTTTTTGTCATATTTCAGACAAATTCACAAACAAACGCTTTATGGAAACAACATAACAAAACAGATGTTTTGGTTTCAAAAAATGTTCAACGTGCAAGTTTTCCAACGGATTTTGACTTATACCAATTAAATTTTCAATTCATGAAAAACTTATTGGCAACCGCTCAAGACCGATTTGTAGCTTCTACAGGAGTATTGATTACTTTGCCTAACAAAAAAGGAGAATTAGAACAATTTGAAGTCTTTGAAGCGTCAAATTTTGATGCTGCATTACAGATGCAATACCCTGAAATTAGAGCCTATGTTGGCAAAAGTTTGTCGGACAACAAAGCATTACTTCGAATGAGTATTTCGCCTGCTGGAATTCAAACAATGGTTTTTAGATCAGGAGGGAATAATGAATTTATGGAACCTTACTCTGAAGAGAGTTCTGTATATGCTCTTTATAATTCCTCAAGAATAAAAGGAGAAACTTCTTTTATTTGTTCAACTCAAGAGGAAAAAACATTAGGAAAGACTTTATCAAATAAATTACAATCACCACAATCCAATACAGGAGAGTTAAAAGTTTTTCGCTTAGCACTTTCTTGTACGGGTGAATATGGAACTTATTTTGGAGGAACAGTTGCAGGCGCTTTGGCACAAATGAATGCAACGATGACAAGGGTAAATGGTGTTTTTGAAAAAGACTTAGCCATTCGAATGAACATTATTGCTTCAAATACATCCGTAATTTACACGAATGCTTCAACCGATCCTTATGCTACCGCCTCAGGAAATTCAGTACCTTCTTCGTGGAATGGAGAATTACAAACGACTCTAACGTCAATAATTGGCGAGTCAAATTATGATATTGGACACTTATTTGGAGCTTCTGGAGGTGGTGGAAACGCAGGTTGTATTGGTTGTGTATGTGTGGACGGTTCAAAAGGAAGCGGAATCACTTCGCCAGGATCAGGACCTGCAATGGGAGATAATTTTGATATTGACTACGTAGCTCACGAAATGGGCCACCAGTTTGGAGGCAACCACACCTTTTCTTTTTCAACTGAAGATAACGCAGTGAATGTAGAACCTGGATCTGGATCTACTATTATGGCCTATGCAGGAATTACGGGAGAAACGGATGTTCAGCCACATTCGGACGATTTTTTTGCTTACAGAAGTATTTTACAAATCCAAACTAATTTGAATGGTAAAACGTGTCCAATAACTACCACTTTAACTAATTTAACTCCCGTTGCTAACGCTGGACAAGATTGGACAATTCCAATGGGAACACCATTTGTTTTAACTGGTGTTGGAACAGATTCCCCTTCTGATGTTTTATCTTATGTATGGGAGCAAAATGATGACGCTACTAATATT
>JBIHZQ010000041.1:0-17579 GCA_044231345.1 Flavobacterium sp. | reverse complement strand
AGATTTTATTTAAATCAAGTACGAAGAAGAGCTTTTGGAGATAACTTTCACGACATTTCTTCTTCTGGTGCTGCTTTAACCGATTTTATTTTAGCAGAAAGAAGAGTAGAATTAATGGGAGAAGGTCATCGTTTCTTTGACTTAGTTAGAACAGGTAAAGCTGCTCAGGAGATTGAAGGTTTCACCGCAAACAAAAATGAAGTATTCCCAATTCCTTACGAAGAAATTCAATTCTCAAACGGAAATTGGTCACAAAACACAGGGTATTAAAAATTAGAAATTATGAAAAAAATACATTACATTATTTATCTTTTTGTTGCATCCCTATTTTTGGGTTGTACAACTGATGCTACCGATGTTGATATAAATGCGCTTAGTGCGCCAACATCCATTTCTGCTTTAATGACTATAAAACAGGATAATTCAGGTAAGGTTACATTTACTCCAAGAGGGGAAAATGTATCTCAATATGAAATTCATTTTGGTGATGGAACGACTACTCCAGCTTATGTAAACCCTGGAACTTCAACCAGTCATGTCTATACTGAAGGAGTTTATCAAGTGAAAATTGTTGGAATGACGGTTAATGGAAAAAAAACAGAAACTACTCAAGAATTAGCAGTTTCTTTTTTACAGCCAACTAATTTAGACGTAACTATTGCGCCAGTTTCTGGAAACAATATGGCGATTACCGCAACTGCAAGTGCTGATTTAGAAACCTATTTCCAAGTTTATTTTGGGGATGTTCCTAATGAAGTACCAGTAGATTTTATGGAAGACGAAGTAATTACTCACACCTACGCTACTACTGGGACTTTCCAAGTGAGAGTTGTTGCATTGAGTGGTGGAGCTGCTTTTGCTGAACACATACAGTCAATGGTAATCTCGAATCCAGTGGTTATGCCAGTAGATTTCGAATCTGCGACTATAAATTATGCATTTACCAATTTTGGTGGAGCTAATTCTACCGTAGTTGCTAATCCTAGTATCGGAGCAGGAAATGGAAGTTCAAAGGTGGCAAAATTTACCAAAAACACAGGTTCAGAAACATGGGCAGGTTCTTATTTGGAAATTGGATCTCCAATCGATTTCTCTACAATGAAAAGAATTAAAATGAAAGTATGGTCTCCTCAATCTGGCATTGTTGTTAGAATGAAAATAGAAAATGCCACAAATTCTAATTTCTTTATGGAGGTAGATGCCACTACAACTGTTGCAAACAATTGGCAAGAACTTACCTTTAATTTCACTGGAATTAATACAGCAAATACGTATCAAAAGATAGTTGTTTTCTTTAATTTTGGAAATGCGGGTACTGGATTAAGTTATTATTTTGATGATATTCAATTGACCACTGGCGCAGAAGCACTAGCATTGCCATTAAATTTTCAATCTTCTACATTGACCTATACGTTTGCTGACTTTGGTTCTGCAACTACAACGGTTATCAATAACCCAAACATGACAGGAATTAATACTTCTTCAAAAGTAGCTTCGTTTGTAAAAGCTAATGGTGCTCAAACTTGGGCTGGTTCAAGTATTTTATTAAGTGGCCCAATCAATTTTGCAACAATGCAAAAAATTAAGATGAAAGTTTGGTCTCCAGCAGCTGGAAAAGTTGTGAAATTAAAATTGGAAAAAATTAACGCCGCTAATCCTGACCCAACAAATATTGAAGTAGATGCAACCACTACAGTTGCCAATGGATGGGAAGAATTAACCTTCAATTTTGCAGGAATAAATAACGCTAATAATTACCAACGTGTTGTAGTTTTCTTTGATTTTGGTAATGCCGGCAACGGAGCAACGTACTATTTCGATGATGTTGTTCAATCTAATTAACAAATAGGATTTTTTAAATAAAAAATATAAAACCATGAAAAAATTAATTATTAGCTTTCTATCGGTACTTTCATTGATAGTTATGGTTGGATGTCAAGAAGACGAAAAATCTTTTGGACCATTAGATCCACCAATAAATCTTCAAGTGACGGCTACAATTGTTGGAAAAACAGCTGAAAATCCAAATGGAGATGGATCAGGATTGGTACAGTTCACGGCAACTGCCGAAAACGCTATATCTTATAAATATGCCTTCAGTGATGGTTCAACCCAAAATGCACCAAATGGTGTTTTTGAAAAACGATTCACCACAACAGGACTTAATACTTATACCGTTACTATTACAGCCTCTTCAACTGGGGGTATAGCAACTACCACCACAATGGAAATTGAAGTATTGAGTAATTTTACAGATCCAGAGGCACTTCAGTTTTTAACCGGAGGAACTGCGGTAGGTAAAAAATGGTATTGGGCTGCTTCAGAACCAGGTCACCTGGGAGTAGGTCCAAATAGTGCAAATGCTGATCAAAACTATTTTGGGTTTTGGTACCAAGCCGGTCCTTTTGAAAAAGCAGGTTCACCTGAGAGTAGTTGTCTTTATGAAAACGTAATGACATTCTCATTAGTAGATGGACAATTGAAGTACCAACTAGATAATGGTGGGCGTACCTTTTTTAACGCGGCCTATCAAAGTGTTGTTGGTGGAACAGCAGGATACGACCTATGTTACAACTATACTGTAGGAGGAATTAAAGCAGTAAATTTAGGTCCATCAGAATCAGTAGTGATGAATAATCCAGATCATGCTACACAAACTCGAGGTACGATGCTAAATATTGCAGACGGAGGATTTATGGGATATTATATTGGACAAAGTTCGTATGAAATTATGTCTATTACTGCAAATAGAATGGTCGTTCGTGCAATTCAAGGCAGCGATGCTGGTTTAGCTTGGTATCATACATTTACTACGACACCACCTACACAAAATCCCGATACTGATTATACCAATTTAGTTTGGTCTGATGAATTTAATACTGATGGAGCTCCAGATTCATCAAAATGGAGTTATGACCTAGGCGCAGGCGGATGGGGAAATAATGAAGAACAATTTTATACTAACAGCTCTTCCAATGTGGTTGTAACAGGTGGTAATTTAAAAATAACTGCCAAAGCGGAACCAATGGGGACTTCAAATTATACTTCTGCAAGAATAAAATCTCAAAATAAATATGATTTCTTATACGGTAAAGCCGAAATACGTGCTAAGTTGCCAGTAGGTGCTGGAACGTGGCCTGCGATTTGGATGTTAGGGGATAATATTGAAACAGTAGGATGGCCTAGTTGTGGAGAAATTGATATTATGGAGCATAGAGGTACTACACCTGGTGTAATCCATGGATCACTTCATTATCCAAATCACTCGGGAGGAAATGCCAATACCAATACTACTACTATAGTGAATCCTTCAACAGAATTTCATGTCTATAAAGTTATTTGGAGTGCTACTGCTATTAAATTTTATGTAGACGATGCATTATTCCATTCTTTTGCTAATACAAGCGCCGTTCCGTTTAACAGTAATTTCTTTTTTATAATGAACGTGGCTATGGGTGGTAATTTTGGGGGTACAATAGCACCTGGATTTACACAATCATCTATGGAAGTTGATTACATCAGAGTATACCAATAATTTTTATACCTCAAGAAGGATAGCTAACTATCCTTCTTGATTTTTATCAATCCCTTGAAATGTATTAAATGAAATTTCATTACATTAAGTTAAGTTGTTTTATCCTTTTACTATTTTGCAGCTGTAATTCTACCAAGAATACAATAAGTTCTACTTCTAAAAAAACATTAATAGAAACTAAAGTTGATTCTGTTTTAAATTTGATGACATTAGAAGAAAAAATAGGGCAAATGAACCAATATAATGGCTTTTGGGAAGTTACAGGTCCTGCGCCAAAAGACGGAGCCGCATCCCTTAAGTACGAACACTTGAAGAAAGGATGGGTGGGTTCTATGATAAATGTTTTGGGTGTTAAAGATATTAAAGCACTTCAAAAAATAGCCGTAGAAAACTCTCGTTTGCATATTCCAATATTATTTGGTTTTGACGTAGTTCATGGTTACCAGACTATTAGCCCAATTCCTTTAGCAGAGTCGGCAAGTTGGGATTTAGAAGCAATTCAAAAATCAGCTCAAATTGCGGCAGCAGAAACAGCTGCTGCGGGAGTTAACTGGACTTTTGCACCGATGGTTGACATCACTAGAGACGCGAGATGGGGAAGAGTGATGGAAGGAGCAGGCGAGGATACTTATTTAGGTTCTAAGATAGCTTTTGCACGTGTAAAAGGATTTCAAGGAGCTGATTTTCAAGGAAAAAATACGATTCTAGCTTGTGCTAAACACTTTGCAGGTTACGGATTTGCTGAAGCGGGAAGGGATTATAATACGGTAGATATTGGAACCTCAACATTGCACAATGTAGTTCTTCCCCCTTTTAAAGCGACAGTCGACGCTGGGGTTAGAACCTTTATGAATTCTTTTAATGAGATTAATGGTATTCCTTCAACAAGCAGTAACAGCCTACAAAGACAAGTTTTAAAAGACGAATGGAAGTTTGATGGTTTTGTTGTTTCTGATTGGGGTTCAATAGGAGAGTTAGTCAATCATGGTCAAGCCAAAGACGGAAAACATGCTGCAGAATTAGCTTTAAATGCTGGTTCAGATATGGACATGGAATCTTATTTATACATAGAACACATCACTTCTTTAGTCAAAGAAGGAAAGGTAAAAGAGTCGTTTGTTGACGATGCTGCTAGAAGAATACTCAGAGTAAAATTTGAAATGGGTCTTTTTGAGAATCCTTATAAGTATTGTGATGAGGCATATGAAAAAGAAACAATTGGTAAGAAAGAATTCATTGATGGAGTATTAGACATTGCAAAAAAATCAATTGTATTATTGAAAAATGAAAATTCTTTACTTCCATTAAAAAAATCAGGTCAGAAAATAGCAATTATTGGAGCATTAGCCTCTGATAAAAGCAGCTCACTTGGAAGCTGGAGAGCAGCCTCAAAAGATGGAACAGCCGTTTCAGTTTTAGAAGGAATGAACAATTATCCAGGAAACCAAATCATCTATGAGAAAGGTGCAGAAGTAGCTATTGGAACTCCAGTTTTTGGTTCTGAAACTAAAATCAATACCACTGACAAAAGCGGATTTGCAAATGCTATTATTGCAGCAAAAAATGCAGATGTTGTTGTTATGGTTTTAGGAGAAATGGGCTATCAATCAGGTGAGGGTCGAAGTCGCGTGAATTTAAATTTACCAGGTGTTCAACAAGAACTTTTAGAAGCAATTCATAGTGTTAATCCAAATATTGTATTGGTTCTTAACAACGGAAGACCTTTGACAATCCCATGGGCAGACGAACACATTCCTGCAATAGTTGAGGCATGGCAACTCGGTACTCAAAGTGGAAATGCAATCGCTCAGGTGCTTTATGGGGATTATAATCCAAGTGGTAAATTGCCAATGTCGTTTCCAAGAAACACGGGTCAATTGCCTATTTATTACAACTACAAATCAACAGGAAGGCCATCTTCTAACCAACCAGAAAGCGTTTTTTGGTCGCATTATGGGGACGAAAAAAATTCACCACTTTATCCTTTTGGATTTGGTTTAAGTTATTCAAAATTTGAATATTCAAACATAAAGTTAAGTAGTGATGTTGTTTCAAAAAATAAAAAAATAACCGCTTTGGTAGAACTTAAAAATAATAGTACTATTAAAGGTAAAGAGGTTGTTCAGCTTTATATTCAAGACCTGTTTGGGAGCAGTACACGTCCAATTAGAGAATTGAAGGGATTTGAGTTGGTAGAATTAAATCCTGGTGAGACCAAAACCATCACTTTTGAAATTGATGAAAAAATGCTAGAATTTTATACCATTAATAATAAATGGGAAACAGAACCGGGAGATTTTAAAGTATATATTGGAGGAAATTCGAATGCTAATTTAGTGGCAAATTTCAAATTTATAAATTAACATAATGAAGAAAATAATTCTGCTAGTATTGATTAGCTTCAATAGTTTCTCTCAAGAGCATTCACGAAAATTAGTATGGGAAGAAAATTTTAATGAGAATTCTTTAAGCGAAAATGTTTGGAATTATGAAATTGGAGATGGTTGTCCTAATTTATGTGGCTGGGGCAACAATGAAAGACAAATTTATACTAAAACCAATCACACTATTAAGGATGGGATATTAACCATACAAGCCAGAAAAGAAGAATCAATTTATACCTCTACTCGAATCACAACTAAAGGAAAAATAGAGTTTCAGTACGGTAGAATTGAAACAAGAGCAAAGTTATCACTTGGAAAAGGAATTTGGCCTGCTTTCTGGATGCTGGGTTCAAATATTAGTCAAATCGGTTGGCCTAAATGCGGTGAAATTGATATATTAGAATATGTTGGAAAAGAACCTAATACCGTTTTCACGTCCTTACATACCCAAGATAGTCATGGAAATACGATAAATACCAAAAAAACTTTAATTAACGATATTGAAAACGGATTTCATGTTTATGCAATAGATTGGACAAAAGATAAAATAGATTTTTACGTTGACCAACGTTTAGTTTATTCGTTCAATCCACTTCAAAAAAATGTCGATACATGGCCTTTTAATCAACCCTTCTATTTTATTATTAATGTAGCTGTGGGTGGAAATTTTGGGGGACCTGCAGTTGATGATGCTATTTTTCCACAACAATTTGAAATAGATTACATAAAAGTATTTCAATAATTTACCTGGGTTATCGCCAATTCATCAATTCATTTCCGAATCATTTTCAAATTTTTTCAAGCCCTTTTTTAGTTATTATTGCGACAAAACTGTTAAATTTTAGTCGAATACTTGTTTTTTAAATTAAAATTGTGCTACATTTGGTTTATTATTAATTTTAAATTAACATTTGCCTATACAAAAAACTACTTTTTAGAGAAAATCTCGAAATCTATTACTAAAACTAAAAAGTATTTTTATGGCAAATATTCAAACTCCCGACGCACTATTGGTAAAAAGTTATGTAGCAGGTAATGAGAACGCCTTGTCAACATTAATCAATAGACATCAATCAAAAATTTATGGTTTTATCTATTCTAAAATTTCTGATAGAGATATTTCAGATGATATATTTCAAGACACTTTTATTAAAGTAATTAAAACACTTAAATCCAATTCTTATAATGAAGAAGGAAAGTTTTTGCCTTGGGTAATGCGTATTGCTCACAATTTAATAATTGATCATTTCCGGCGAACTAAAAAAATGCCAATGTATAGAGAAACTGAAGAGTTTTCTATTTTTTCTATTATGTCTGATAACGTTCCTAATATTGAATCAAAATTGATAACCTCACAAGTAGAAGCTGATTTAAGAAAGTTAATTGAAGAATTACCAGACGATCAAAAAGAAGTTTTAATGATGAGAATTTATCAAGATTTAAGTTTTAAAGAAATTTCCGAATTGACAGGGGTTAGCATTAATACTGCTTTAGGAAGAATGCGGTATGCTTTAATGAATATTAGAAAAATCATTGAAAAAAATCAAATTATTTTGACAAACTAACAATAAGGTATTTATTTTTCCGTTAATGTATTAATTAACCAATTTTTACATTATGGCAAAAATTTACTCCAAAAAGGGTGAGCTAAATTCGGTGAAAATTCCAAGTTCAGAAACCATCCAATTTTTACTTAATTATTCAAGAGCCTTAACCGTGCTTAAAGTAGGTAAGTTCACTTTTGAAACGATTTCAAATTAAAATCAACCCCTGATGCTATCGGGGGTTCTTTTTTTTATAGGAATCGATTACTGTTTTTCGCCCAATAGTTTTGGTAATAATATCTTTATCTAAGTCCCAACCTCTTGCAGGGGAATATTCTCTTCCGTACCAGATTATTTGTAAATGCAATTCATTCCACAATTCTTTAGGAAATAACCGCTTGGCATCTTTTTCTGTTTGAACTACATTTTTACCAGACGATAAATTCCATCGATACATTAATCGATGAATATGGGTATCAACGGGAAATGCAGGAACTCCAAATGCTTGAGACATTACTACACTTGCCGTTTTATGCCCCACGGCAGGTAAGGATTCTAATGCTGCAAAATCTTGAGGAACTTCTCCATTATAGTGATCTATCAATAGGTGGGATAAGCCATGTATTCCTTTCGACTTCATAGGTGATAATCCACAAGGACGAATAATAGCTTTAATTTCTTCCACACTCATTTTTATCATATCGTATGGGTTATCTGCCTTAGCAAACAGTAAAGGGGTGATTTGATTAACCCTAACATCAGTACATTGTGCTGATAGTAATACGGCTATTAATAAAGTATATGGGTCTTTATGATCTAGTGGAATGGGAATTTCGGGATATTTTTTTTGTAACTCTTTAATAATAAAAGTCACTTTTTCTTCCTTTTTCATCGATTTTGGATAACAACATTTGTAGGACTACGAAAGTAAACAATAAAATCTTTTTATGGATACCAATAAATTACTTTGTAACTTTGGATAAGTATTTAATTTAACTTTTTAACACATGACTACATTAAAAAAGGGAGATAAAGCTCCACAATTTTCAGCACTTGATCAAGACGGTACTCTTCATAAATTATCTGACTATAATGGAAAAAAATTAGTGGTATTTTTTTACCCAAAAGCGAGTACTCCAGGTTGTACCGCAGAGGCTTGTAATTTAAGTGATAATTTTGAATTATTTAAAAAAAACAACTACGCTATTTTAGGGGTTAGTGCTGATTCTCAGAAAGCACAAGCTAAATTTAAGGAAAAATATAATTTTCCTTTTTCACTATTAGCAGATGAAGATAAAACGGTTTGCAATGCATTTGGTATTTGGGGACCAAAAAAATTCATGGGAAAAGAATACGATGGAATTCACAGAACAACTTTTGTAATTGATGAGAACGGAATCTTAGATGAAGTAATTACTGACGTAAAAACAAAAGAACACGCAGCTCAAATATTGAAGTAGTTGTCGAATACTAAAAAAGGTCAAAAAACAATGTTGCTTTTTGACCTTTTTTATAATTTAATGTTGGATCACCTAATTTTTTCTACAATCCGATTGGGATCATAACCAAAAAGACGGTGTTTTTTAATAATATCAGCAATTCCTGATGGCAACATTTCTTCCCATCCTTGCTTTCCGTCTACAATCAGTTTTAAAACTTCTCTAGAAAAAACAGAAAGATTATTTGGATCAAAATTATCAATATCAATTACTTTACCATTAAACTTGAAGAACTTGTACAGTTCTTTCATTCTAGGGTGTACTTTTAGATTTTCAGACGTAATAATTTCCCCATGTTCATCAATCATTGGGTAGAGGAATACTTTTAAATCCCTGTAGAATAATTTTCCAAAAGCTTCTAATATTCCACCACTTAGGTGACGATAGTATTTTTCATCAAAAATATCCACAAGATTATTTACACCCATTGCTAATCCCATTCTAGCTTTGGTGTAATTAGAAAAATATTCTACCACCTTATAATATTCTTGAAAATTTGATATCATTACAGTTTGTCCCAAAGAACAAAGTAATTCTGCCCGATCCATAAAATCTCGTTCATCTATTTCACCATCAGAACGGAGGTTAGAAAGCGTAATTTCAAATATTACCAATGTATTTTCTTTGTCTACCTTACTTTCGTTGAGAAACATTTTTAAGGACCTTTCATACATGTCCATATTTACTTTGGTAACTGGACGAAAACTTCCTCTAAGGGCTAGGATGTTTTTTTTGTAAAGAATCGCGGCAGGTAAGATATTATTTCCATCAGGATCAAACATTACTGCATCAGTCATGCCATTTTTTACTAGTTGCAAACTCATTAATCGATTATCTACATTAGCAAACCGGGGTCCAGAAAAATTTATGGTATCAATTTCAAGTTGGTCTTTGTCTAAATGGTCGTACAAATAGCGCAGTAGTTTTTTTGGATCATTATGTTTGTAATAGGCTCCATATATTAGATTTACACCGAGAATCCCTAGAGTTTCTTGTTGTAATTTAGCATCAGTTTCTTTAAAACGAATATGTATGATGATTTCGTTATAGTCTTCGTCCGGTTCGATTTGATAACGAATTCCAACCCATCCATGACCCTTAAATTGTTTTGCAAAATCAATCGTAGCTACGGTATTAGCATAACTAAAAAACATTTTTCTTGGATGTTTGTCTCGTTTTAAACGCTCCTCAATTAGTTTCACTTCATGAGAAAGCATTTTTTTTAATCGGCTTTCCGTAACATAACGACCGTCGGTTTCAATACCGTAGATTGCATCACTAAAGTCTTTATCGTATGCAGACATTGCCTTTGCAATAGTTCCAGAAGAACCGCCAGATCTAAAAAAATGCCTAACTGTTTCTTGTCCAGCACCAATTTCTGCAAAAGTGCCGTAGATGTTTTCGTTCAAATTGATACGAAGGGCTTTATCTTTTATTGAAGGGATTTGTTCGATGACTTTGTCACCTTTTAGCTTTATTTGGGTATCCATTTTTTATATAGTACTATACTGGTTTACAAAGTTAACAAAATACCACTTCAATAAAAGATAAATAAACGTTATTTTTGTAAAAAATTAACGCGTTGAAAGTATATTTTTTAGGGACCGGAACATCACAAGGCATTCCAATTATTGGGAGTCAGCACTCTGTTTGTTTAAGCGAAAACCCTAAGGACAAACGATTGCGTGTTTCCGTATGGATTTCATGGGAAAATTTTTCCTATGTAATTGATTGTGGTCCTGATTTTAGACAACAAATGCTTTACTCTAAATGTACTTCTTTGGACGGAATTCTATATACCCATGAACATTCGGATCACACCGCCGGTATGGATGATATTCGTCCTTTTTATTTTCAAAAAGGAGAAATGCCAATTTTTGGACACCAGCGCGTAATCGAAAATTTAAGAAAAAGATTCGACTATATCTTTGAAACCGAAAACAAATATCCTGGTTCGCCCTCAGTTTCTCCCTTTGTAGTAACTCATGATGAAGCATTTTTTATCGGTAATAAAAGTGTTGTTCCAATAAATTTATGGCACGGTACATTACAAGTATTTGGTTACCGAATAGATGATTTCGCCTATTTAACTGATGTAAAAACCATTGAAGAATCAGAAATAAAGAAACTCAAAGGGTTGGAAGTGTTAGTGATTAATGCATTACGGGAAGAATCTCATCCCACCCATTTAAACTTAAAAGAAGCTTTAGAATTGATTGCTGTTATTAAACCAAAAAAAGCCTATTTAACTCATATTAGTCACCTTTTAGGGCTTCATGACGAGGTACAAAAAAAATTACCAAAAAACGTATACTTAGCCTACGATAACTTAGAAATTATTATTTAATATGAAAAAATCATTATTACTTTACGTGTCCATAGTAGCTTTATTGTTTAATGTATTTACCTATATGTTTTATACAAAACAAGTAGAATTTGAAAAATCAAATTTCGCTAAAGTAACAAAAAGACTAAAAGATAGTTTGGCAATTGCCAATGAAAGTTTGCTAAGAGCTAATTATTTTGCACTTGAAAATAACGATAATGCTAAAAATTATTTCGAGTCCACTTCAGAAAAACCTATTAATTTTGAAAAGTTTATTCCATACGTTACCGATTGTTTATTAGAATTTAATTCAAATTTAAAGGGAAACCCATATACAGGTCAAGAACAGATTAGTGCTAATAAATTTGTCATCAATAAAATAAAAGTTTTAAATCACAGATGGATTATTGCTGATTTTAGTGACGGGGAATATTGGGGAGAAGTAGTGCTCAAATATTTCATTAATGAGGATCAAACGTTGTCTTTTGAAGTCAGTGAATCCATTCTTTATCAGAAGCAGGTAATGGAATAAACAGGTTAACAAGAAAGTAACCAATTTTTGAAATCAAAGAAATTTTGTGGCGAAATTCCGTGCCCAATAGGATATTCTTTATAAGTCGTTTCAATCCCTAAAGTGTCTAAAATAGGTTTAGCTTTTCTAGCCCAATCTACTGGTATCACTTGATCGACCGTTCCATGAGAGGCAAATATTTTTAATTTTTCATACGATTTTTTTTCAAAATTTGCGGACACAATATCAAGGTTCAGGTACCCACTAAAAGCACCAACCTTTTGTATTTTTTCTGGGTAAGAGAGTGCCACAGCATAACTCAATATGGATCCTTGACTAAAACCAATTAATGTAATATTCGAAGAGTCTATAGGGTAATTAGCAATTAATTCCTCTATGAATGTTGCGATTAAATCTCTCGAATCTCGGGCTTGGTTCAAGTCTGAAAATTTGTTTTCATCGGCATCAAAATTAATGGCATACCAAGCATAACTGCCATATTGCAAATCAAATGGTGCTCTAACAGAAACCACAAAATAGTCGTCAGGAAATTCATTGGCAAAAGAAAACAAGTCTTCCTCGTTGCTTCCATAACCATGAAGTAATAGGAGTAAAGGGTTTTTTTCTAACTTAATTTTTGGCTCGCTAACCAAATGGAAAAGTGATAACTTCATAGTCTAAGAAATGTTTTTAAGCCATTTTTGATAATAGATACCTAACAAAGGCAATGGCTTTGATTCCCCTCTAATCGCGCTAAAAATTCCATAGCTCCACAATATCGAAATTGAAATCCACATTGGGGTTACAATCGCTAAACTATTGAAATTACTAATTATTAAACCCAATGATATAAAAGTTAATGATAATCCCAATGATTGACGGATATGAAAAGAGGCAAATGAATTTTTTTCTTCACTATTCATTGACATGGCAATAAATACTCCAATAAATAAAATGTAACTTGTAATTGCGGTTGTTTTTCCTTTTTCAATTTGGTTTTCCATAATTAAAGTACAAGTTGGTTTTGGTTAAAAATCCCATAAACGGTACCTTTCATTTCAGTTCCTAAAAAGGCACTATTTTTAGATTTTGACAAAATATTTCCCTTGTTAAATGTCCATTTTGTAGCTGGTGTAAATAAGGTAATGTTTGCTTTATTTCCTTCGTTTATGCTTACTTTCTCAATAGAAAATAGTGATTTTCCATCAGTCAATTTTTGAATGACTAATTCTAAAGGCAATACATTCAACAACGCCCCGAAGGCACTTTCTAAACCTATCGTTCCGTTTTTTGCCCCTTCAAATTCCATTTTTTTGTACTCAATTGAAATAGGATTATGGTCGGTGGTAATTAGGTCTATAGTGTGGTCTAAAACACCTTCAATAAGTGTTTTTCTGTCAAATTCTGTTCTTAATGGCGGATTGACTTTGTATCGGGTGTCAAATCCAGTTAGTTTTTCATCGGTTAATGTAAGATTATGAACAGCTACACTGCAACTAACTTGTAGTCCCTTAGCCTTTGCTTCTCTGATTAATTGAACCGATTTTGCTGAAGAAATGGTAGGAATATGTAATTTCCCACCAGTGTATTCCAATAAAAATAAGTTTCTAGAAATTTGGATTTCTTCTGCTAAACTTGGGTTTCCCTTCAAGCCTAATTGAGTAGAAACGACCCCTTCGTTAGCGACTCCATTTCCTTTAATTTTTGAATCCTGACAAAAAGCAATTACTAATCCATCAAAATCTTGAACATATTGAAGACCTATTTTTAGTAAATTGGCATTATCAATATTTTTATTATAGTCACCAAATGCTACCGCTCCTGCATTTTTCATATCATATAATTCGGCCAAATCAGTTGCTTCACTTCCTTTTGTAAAAGCACCAATTGGGTATAATTGTGTTGCCATTCCCAACGCACGAGTTTTTACAAAATGAATTCCAGCTTGTTGATCTATTATTGGATTTGAATTGGGTTGGAGTGCAATGCTTGTAAAACCGCTTTTTGCAGCTACCTGAAGTCCATTAGCTATAGTTTCGCAATCTTCAAAACCAGGTTCTCCAAAAGACACGCTACTGTCAAACCAGCCTTCAGAGACATGTAAATCATCTAATTTAAGCTCTTCAACTCCAGCAAAATTAGGAAGGTTAGTTCCAATTTTATGGAAGGTTCCATCTTCAATATACAAATCTACTATTTGGTTATTAAAAGAACTCTGAGCGTCTATTATTTTAGCGTTTCTGATAATTAGATTCATTGGACAAATTTTTGAATGATTATTTCTGTAATTAAAAATAATAGGGTAAAAATAATAAACCATTTCCAAATATCACTATCCATTCGGTCGGATTGAATAGAATCAAAAATAGTTGAGATACTGCTTTCCATTTTATAACCCGAAAGTATTTTTTTGTCAAACTCATTTATTTCCCCTTCTGTACGATTATAATTGAAGCTGATATTTTTTATTTTTTCCTTTTGATTATACAGATAAAAATTCCCTGAATTTCTGGGATTATCATTGAATGAAAGTTTAATTTTTGTATAAAATTGTTCTTGCTGAGGTACAAATTCCTCTTGATTATTTTTTATGGTTGCCAGTTCACCTTTTGAGAATTTAGCATCAATAAGTACTGATTTGCTTGTTCCAATTCGAAAATCCAATCTTCCCGTTTTTGATTCATTTTGAGCCATTCTGTAAAAGGTAGGTACAATTAATGGAGAATTTTGAAAAGTACTATTGTTAATATTTATTGGTGCTGAAAAAATAAAAACAGAGCTAGTTTGCATTGGAATTGAAGTCAAAAACGGACTTTGATCCTCTAAATAGAGTAAGGAAGGATACGTAGTTTTTATTGGGAATGAAGTTTTGACTTTTGGATATTGAAAAGTGGTAATTTTTTTGTCAAAAACGGAGGAAAATATAGGGTGTTCTGATGCAATTTTCGTAATTAATTTTTCTTTAGATTGAAGAGTTCCAAAAGAAATAGTTCCAAAAGTTAGAAGAAAACTATTCAATTGGGTATTCAAATAATCTGGTGATGGAATCAAAATTAAGGTGCCTCCTTTTTCTACAAATGATTTTAAGGTAGTTTGAAGTGCCAGAGGAATCGTGTTCAACTCATTGAGCACAATTGTTTCTTGATTTTGTATTTGGTTATAATTTAATGCATCGAGGGGAAAATTTGAATAATTGAATTCGTCAGGAGTATAAATCCTACTTAGAAACTCACTTTTTTCAGAGGTTCCAATACTAATCACGTTTGTTTTTTCAGGTTTTGAAATACTAAAGTAATAAGTATTGTCATAAACCAAGGCTCCATCGTCGATTGAAATGGTTCCGTTAATTTCTTTTTTCTGTATCGTAAAAGGAACAATAGTGGTTTTCCCTTTTATCAAGGCATTGGTTTTTGCAATTAATTTATTAGAATCGTAAACGCTTATTGGGATTTCTTTATTTAAATTTCCATAAGAATTAATTCTAACATCAATTTTGTAAAAGTCCGAGAGAGTTTCTTTTATATACACACTATCAATTGAAATATTCTCTTTTTGTTCCGACTCTGGAATTACAAAATAAGCACTATTTGCACCAATACTTTCAAGTTGTTTTTGTTGTAGCCCCAATCCGTCAGTTATGAAAACTATTTCTTTAGGTTCAATTGTTTTTTTTGAATTAATGAGCGACATCGCATTTTCTAATTCAAATGGTGAAGCACTAAATTTTATGTTTTGAAGCTCTTTTCGAATCGAATTTATATCGGTTTCCCAAAACACCTCAGTTGGCGTAATTAAGGTAAAAATTTGATTTTCAGGAATATTTTCTAGTAATTCTTGGATTGCTCTTTTTAATAATTGCCCACTTTTTCCTTTAGCTTGCATTGAAAAAGAAGTGTCCAAAACAATGTAAAGTTCTTTGTTTTTAGTACTGGTTTCAGTGGTTTCGAAAAAAGGTTGGGCAAAAGCAATAATAAGACAACTGAGCAATAATAAACGGGTAGTAAGTAACAACCATTTTTTTATAACGGCACTCTTTCGAGTCTGAACGGTAAGCTGTTTTAGAAGACTAACATTAGTAAAATATTCTTTCTTAAATCGGCGTAATTGAAACAAATGAACCAAAATTGGAATAACCAGTAGGAAAAGAAAATAAAGTATTTCCGGGTTTTTGAACTGCATTCTAATTAGTATTTATTTCAAAAGACACGTTAAAAAGGTGTTTAAAGAATTATATTGGTCAAAAATACTACTTTATTATTATTTGAATGATTATTTTTCACTTTAATCATTAAAACTATTAAATGTTTTTGAAACAACATGTCCCATTTATTTTTTATCCTTACGCTTTTTGTCTCTAGTTTTTAACATGTTTCTATTGACTGACCCGGACACTTTCTTTTTTGTTTTTGACGGGCCTCCGAGGTTAACTTTTTTATTCTTTTTTGCCTTTTCATGAAACGCACCTTCTCCCTCTAGTTTAGGTTTCTTTAATAGAAATTTCATCGGTTGTTTTTCCTTTTCTGGCTCTATGAGTTTACTAGAAATTTCTACTTCAACTGGAAAATCAGCTACTGGCAATTCCATATTCATCAATAATTCTGCTTCAATTTTAAAATCTTCCTCCCTGGGTGTAATAAAACTTATTGCAGTTCCAGTTGCATCTGCTCGTCCCGTTCTTCCGATTCGGTGCATGTATAATTCAGGAAATTCGGGTATTTCAAAATTAATAACATGTGAAATATTGGAAATATCCAAACCTCTAGCCATAATATCAGTGGTGATTATCCCTCTTAAATTTCCTTCTTGAAATGAGGCCATCGTGCTCAATCGGTAATTTTGGGATTTGTTGGAATGAATGACTCCAAATTGACCTTCAAAATCTTCTTCGATTCGATCATGAAGTAGGTCGGATATTTTTTTATTATTCACAAATACCAATACACGTTCCATACTTAGGTCGGTAATCAAAAGGTGTTTTAGTAAATTTACTTTAGTATTAAAATTCGGAATCGAGTAGGTAATTTGTTTGATGTTTTCTAGAGGTGTCCCCGAAGCTGCTAGGGTAACTTCCTCTGGAAAATCGAAAAAGTCATTTAAAATAGCATCTACTTCATCGGTCATAGTGGCTGAGAATAGGATGTTTTGACGCTTGTTTCGCATCATTGCTAAAATTGCCGTAAGTTGAACTCTAAATCCCAAATTTAACATCTCATCAAATTCGTCGATGACTAATTTTTGAGTGTCATCAAAACGTATTACACCGTCTAGAGCCAAGTCCATAACTCGACCAGGAGTTCCAACTAAGAGGTCTATTCCTTCATAAACGGCTTTTTTCTGTGTGTTAATATTTACTCCACCAAATATTCCAACAGAGCGAACCGATATGTATTTAGTTAATTTTTCAACTTCTTCTACTACTTGAACAACAAGTTCACGTGTGGGAACTAAAATTACAATTTTGGGAGTATTAGTACCTGTAAATTGGTATAGTTTTAATAATGGTAATAAATAGGCAAATGTTTTTCCAGTTCCTGTCTGTGCAATTCCCATCATGTCCCGTCCAGACATAATTACAGAAAATGATTTTTCCTGAATTGGAGTAGGGGTGACAAATCCTAATTCATCAATCGCTTTTTGTACTGATTTGGGAAGTTTAAATTGCTCGAAAGTATTCATTTTGCTTTTATTTTCAGCAAAGGTACGTTTTTTTGAAAGAAACGGAATTTCGAAATAATAAGGAGTATTAATGGCGCTTTAAAAAGCATGAAAATGTAGTCAAC
>JBIHZQ010000040.1:0-17593 GCA_044231345.1 Flavobacterium sp. | reverse complement strand
AAAATTTAACCCAGCTCAAGGGCAGTAAATACAGTACTTTGAAAAAAAAGTTGAAAATAAAATCGTTTTTCAACAACTGATATCGCTTTTAGGATAGCCGATTAAATTAAATTCGTTTACATTTACTTAAATCTAATTCACTAACACTAAAGTACATGCCGACACGCTATTTAGAATTCCCCATTATTTTATTTATCAAGATTCATTCCAAGGGATTTTACTTTGGAAGGGATTTGTCGTTGAAAAAAAATATGGCTTTGGTTTTTGGCGATCCTTCAAAAAACGAGGTAGATAATAGCCTCTATATAATTACTAGATTCAAGTTGGCATTAATTTTAGAAAAAATGAATAAAATAAAATATTTGATACTCTTTTTAACGATTAACTGTTACTCACAAAATGTAATAGTTAAAGGAATAGCATTAGATTCAAGTAAAGAAAGTAATAATGTTGTAATAATAATAAATGATACTTTAAATAAATTATTGAAGTTAGAAAATGGATTTGTGAGTTATGAAGAACAATATGAGAATAAAAAACTACGGAAAGAAACAAATAAAGATGGTAGTTTTGAATTCAAGGCAAAAAAAACAGACTCTTTATATTTTAGCTCATGGAGACATATTACAAAATCATTTTCTGTAAATGATTTATATAAAACCAAAAATTTAAAAATTATACTTGACTCAGAAGTTTGTGAAGAATATATAAAGTGTGAAGAAAAAAAACCTCAACTTTTTGTATTCATAGGAGAAAAAATAAAAGTTAGTTATGCTAAAAGAAAATATTATTGCAACATTATTTCAATGGATAGTCAATTTGATGCTGAATATAAAATAGTGGAAAATGTATTTGGCAACTTTGAAAACGATACAATAAAATTCAGTGCTTATGATCATTATGGAAAACCAGCTTTTGGTGAATTTAAGTATGTTTTATTGTATGTTGGCAAATATTGCGATAAATTAATTCATATTAAATATCAATTTGCAGAAGTATATAGAACAAAAAATAACAGATGGGCAACTCCATATCAAAGTGATGATTATAAAAGAATAAAAGATAAAGAAACGTTTATTCCTGAAATTATTGATTTTGCAGAACCCGTAGAATATGATATTAAAGGTAATTCTCAAGAATCTATTGAAAGAAGATTTCCTAAACCATACTATGAAATAAAAAATGATAAAGCAATAGCTGTATATGGAAATTATGTTGAAGATGCGTTCGAAATAAAAAAAGAAGCAGTATTAAAATCCTATGATTTTTTTAAATAAAAAAATAATGTTAACAGTCTTTAAATAAATTGACGGATTTTGAGCTCAATTTATACTATACCCAAGAAAGAAAAAGAAAAATTTAATGTAAATAATCTTCTTAAATTTTTGAAATGAATACACATACTTGAATAAAACTACAGCGATATTTAGAGTATTATTAAAACCAAGGTATAAAAAAACCCGTTTCTTTCGAAACGGGTTTTATATTGTATGAAAAATCTCGTACTTATGCTTCGAAAGGAAGAATAGAAACGTATGATTTGTTTTCACCTTTTTTCTGGAACTTAACCACTCCATCAACTCTTGCGTGTAGCGTGTGATCTTTACCCATGTAAACATTTTCACCTGGATTGTGTTTAGAACCTCTTTGTCTTACGATGATGTTCCCTGCAATAGCAGCTTGTCCACCAAAAATCTTAACGCCTAAACGTTTTGATTCTGATTCTCTACCATTCTTGGAACTACCGACACCTTTCTTGTGAGCCATGACGTTTTAGTTTTATATGTTATTATTCTTTAGTAGCTTCTTTTTTTGCTTTTGGAGCTTTTTTTACTTTCGGAGCAACTTCTTCTTCAGTTACTGCCTCAACTGCTGCTTTTTTAGGAGCTGCTGCTTTTTTGCTTCCTGACGCACTAATTCCTTCTATTACAATTTGAGTAAGATACTGACGGTGTCCGTTTCTCTTTTTGTAACCTTTTCTTCTTTTCTTTTTGAAAACGATTACTTTATCTCCTTTTAAGTGTTGTAACACTTTGGCTTCTACTGAAGCACCTTCTATAGCTGGGGCGCCTAAAGTGATTGTGCCATTATCGTCTAACAAAAGAACTTTGTCGAAAGAAACTTTCGAACCTTCTTCATTTGTCAAACGGTGAACATAAACCTTTAAGTCTTTGCTAACTTTAAACTGTTGCCCTGCTATCTCTACGATTGCGTACATAACAATGATGTTTAGTTAATTTTTAAGGTTGCAAATATAGTACTAATTTTTGAATCTGCAATGCATCTCAAAAAAATATTTTGGATTGAATTTCAAGTGATTAAATCCAATCTCATTTGGGTCAATTACCATAAAAAAAAGTTAAACTGTATAATTGTGATGTATAATTGTTAAAATAAAGTATTTTTGGTGTAACAAATAAAAAAAATACCTACCAATAAAAAACAAAAAATTATTAATCCCTATGAAAAACTCATTAATGGCTTTAAGTTCAATGCTGATGCTAGGCGGAGCAGCTTCAGCACAAAAAGTAGCTTTTGAAGAATACAATTTAGACAATGGCATGCACGTCATTCTTCACAACGATTCCTCTGCGCCTGTGGTAATTACTTCTGTAATGTACCATGTTGGTTCAAAAGACGAAAATCCAGAGCGAACTGGCTTTGCTCACTTTTTTGAACATTTATTGTTCGAAGGAACGGCAAATATTCAACGAGGGGAATGGTTTAAGATTGTTACTTCCAATGGCGGAGTAAACAATGCCAATACCTCTGACGATAGAACTTACTATTACGAGGTGTTTCCTTCTAACAATTTGGAACTAGGTCTTTGGATGGAGTCCGAGCGATTGCTGCACCCTGTGATCAACCAAATTGGTGTGGACACACAAAACGAAGTGGTTAAAGAAGAGAAAAGACTTCGCGTAGACAATCAGCCGTACGGTAGTTTGATTGCCGAAGTAAAGAAAAACATGTTTGTTAACCACCCTTACCGATGGGCTACTATTGGTTCGATGGAACATCTAGACGCTTCTACATTAGAAGAATTCCAAGCCTTCAATAAAAAATTCTACGTTCCTAATAATGCCGTTCTTATTGTTGCAGGTGATTTGAGCGATGTAGCTAAAACCAAAGAATGGATTCAGAACTATTTTGGTTCTATTCCAAAAGGTGCCGACATCGAAAGAAAAACATTTATGGAACAACCAATAACGCAAACCATTAAAGCAACATTTGAAGATCCAAACATTCAAAAACCAATGGTGGTGGCTTCCTACAGAACACCCTCAATGAAAACTCGCGATGCCAGAGTACTTGAGATGATTTCTACCGTATTAAGTGATGGGAAAAGCTCTCGTTTGTACAAAAAAATCGTGGATGATAAAAAAATGGCGTTGCAAATTGGCGCCTTTAGTTACAGTCAAGAAGACTACGGAATGTACATATTATATGGCATGCCGCAAGGAGAAAATACCTCTGAAGGAATTATTAAGGAAGTCGATGAAGAAATTGTAAAATTACAAACTGAGTTGCTTTCTGATAAAGAAATGGAGAAACTAAAAAATAAATTTGAGAATAACTACGTTAATAGTAATTCCAATGTAGAAGGAATTGCAGAAAACTTGGCTTCTTACTACCTATTATATGGTGATGTGAATTTGATTAATACAGAAATCGAAATGTATCGCTCTATAACAGCAAAAGAAATTAGAGACGTTGCCAATAAATATCTGAACCCAAATCAACGTTTGATTTTAGATTATGTTCCATCAAAAGACAAAGCTCAAAACTAAGATATATCCATTATGAAAAAAGCAATTATCCTATTATCAAGCTTGTTTTTAACACTAATTATGCAAGCACAAGACCGACCTCAGCCAAAATCTGGACCAGCTCCAGCCATAAATATCAAAAAACCACAAACTTTTACACTTACCAACGGGTTAAAAGTAATGGTAGTAGAAAATCATAAACTACCAAGGGTTTCTTTTAGTTTGAGTATTGACAATGCCCCAAGCACAGAAGGAAACAAAAAAGGAGTTGACGATTTAACCAGTAGCCTTATCGGAAACGGAAGTTTAAAAATCGCGAAAGATGCATTCAACGAAGAAATTGATTTTCTTGGCGCAAGCTTAGATTTTTATTCTTCAGGAGCCTCTGGGAACTGTTTGTCAAAATATTCTGGTAGAATTCTAGAATTATTAGCCGAAGGAGCTCTTAATCCAAACTTCACTAAAGAAGAATTTGAAAAAGAAAAAGACAAGTTAATTGAAGGATTAAAAACACAAGAAAAAAGTGTAGCTGCCGTTGCATTCCGTGTACAAAACGTACTTGCTTTTGGTTTAAACCATCCTTTTGGAGAATTTTTAAGTGAAGAAACCATTAAAAATGTAACCTTAGAAGACGTAGTAAATAATTACCACACTAATTTTGTTCCTGAAAATGCCTACCTTATTATTATAGGGGATGTAAAATTTAAAGACACAAAGAAAGCGGTAGAAAAATTATTTGGTTCTTGGGAAAAAGCTACAGCTCCAATATTAACTTTTCCAGACCCTAAGAACGTTCAATATTCACAAATAAACTTTGTAGACATGCCTAATGCCGTTCAGTCGGAAATTGCATTACAAAATACAGTAAATTTAAAAATGAGCGACCCCGATTATTTTGCTACTATTGTTGCCAACCAAATATTGGGTGGAGATTTCAATAGTTATTTGAATATGAATTTACGTGAAGCTCACGGATGGACATATGGTGCTAGATCGAGCATTTCGGGTAGCAAATATCCATCAACATTTAGAGCATCCACACAAGTAAGAAATGCGGTAACGGATAGTGCGGTGGTTGAATTCTTTAAAGAAATCAAAAAAATCAGAACTGAAAAAGTTACAGATGCCGTTTTGAATAATGTAAAAGCGGGCTACATTGGAAAGTTTGTAATGCAAATCGAAAAACCACAAACAGTAGCTTCTTATGCACTTAAAATAAAAACTCAAGGACTTTCAGATGATTTTTATGAAAACTATATCAAAAACATTAATGCCGTTACCGCAGAAGATGTTTTGGCAGTAGCCAATAAATATTTCCTTGAAGATAATATTCGTGTGGTAATTGTTGGAAAGGGTTCAGAGGTTATTCCTGGTTTGGAAAAATTGAAAATTCCAATGTTTTACTTTGATAAATACGGTAAACCAACCGAAAAACCAGTAATGAAAAAAGCGGCTCCAGCTGGAATGACTCCAAAAACAGTTTTCGAAAATTACATTAAAGCCATTGGAGGAGAGAAAGCAGTTTTAGCAGTTAAAACCATCTCTGTTACTGGAACAGCAACAATTCCACAAGCGCCAGCCCCTTTAAAATATTCTTCTAAAAAAGACGCAAAAGGGAAATCAATGATGGCTATTGCTATGGAAGGAATGGGTGAATTATCGAAGCAAGTAGTCACTGAAAAAGGCGGATATTCTTCTCAACAAGGACAAAGAAAAGAATTAACTCCAGATGAGTTTTCAGAGAAAAAAGCCACTGCTGCTACTTTTGAAGAATTACTTTTAGTAAAAAACTTAACTCTTGTTTTGGACGGAATTGAATCAATTAATGGTGTTGATGCCTATATTATTAAAAATGGTAAAACAACACTGTATTATGATGTAAAAACCGGACTGAAAATTTCAGAATCAATTTCAATGGAAAAAGGCGATAAGAAAATGACAGTTACTACTAATTTTTCTGATTACAGAGACGTTAAAGGAGTGAAAATTCCATTTGAAATGACCATCAATCAAGGAATTGAATTGGCTTTCAAAATGACAGAAGTCAAAATAAATGAAGGAGTATCAGATGTTGATTTCCAATAATTTTTCTGTTTCATAAATTAAAAAAGGCTGCCTAATGGCAGCCTTTTTTATTACCTAAATAAAATTTTGTGCTAATTACTTATTGAAAAAATCATTATTTTTGTAATCTACTAAAACGTCCCTACTATGAAATACTTCGCCCCATTATTCACTTCATTTTTATTGCTTATTTTGTTTGTTAGTTGTAAGCCAGAAACGAAAACTGAATTAAAAACTGTTCCGAAAAAATCTAGTTCGATTGCCAAAGAACCCAAGATTGCTCAATTTACTATTGAAGGAATGACCTGCGCCATTGGGTGTGCCAAAACCATTCAAACTGAATTGTCTGAATTAGAAGGGGTTCAAAAAGCAGTTGTAGATTTTGACACAAAAAATGCAATAGTTTCGTTTGACGCTACCATCCAATCTGAGGAATCAATTAAAAAAACAGTAATGGCAGCGGCGGGCGGAGCTACTTACAGTGTGGTGAATATGGTAATTACCAAAAAACAATAGAACTTCTTTAAGCCCACAATACTGTTATTTCCACTGTAAACTTTCCATAAGATTTTGCATGTCATTTTTTATGTAACTGGCCGCAGGCATTATTGAATCAAAGTTAGGTTTTGCATAGAAATAAACGGATCCTGTTACAAAGTGTTTTGTACTATCAGTTGCATAAAACTGCGCATTTGTAGCCGCATTTCCATTCACTTGATAAAACATTCCAAAAACTCTTCTAGAAGAATTACTGTAGGGTTGTTCCAAAATATCATCTGCTTTAATGACATGTTCATAGGTAAGTTTTTGAGCATCTCTTAAAAGTAAATCGATGTCATTATTGACTTTTTTATAAGTAATGTAAACTGTTGCCTTCATTTTCGGATAATGAATTTCAAAATTACAATCCCCTTTTTGAGTGAGCACAGAATTGGAATTAATATCAAAGGTTAAAGGGCATTGGTTCTCAAAATGCACATAGTCAGCAATAGGATAATCCAACCTAAGAAAACTGCTCGGTTTAGGGATCGGTTCTTTTTTACAACTTATTGAAATAAGACCTAATAAAAAAAGGAAGCCTGCTTTTTTCAAAATAAATAATTTACAAGAACAAAAGTAATTCTTTTTTAAAGGATTCTAAGTAAAAAACGGAAATAAGAGATTGAGCAATCGTTAAAAAAAGGAAAAAAAACCGTCATCCAAAATGTTGATATATAAATACCAACACTTTGTCAGAAAAGTTTTTTTCTGGTTAAATCGATAACCTACTCTATAAATAAAAAAGTAATAAAAAAATACAATTCTTGGATGGGCTAGTTCCAATTAAAAAGTTTTTAACTAGTAATTCAATTCAGCATCGGCAGCCGATGTGTTTTGTTCAAAATTATTGTTTTTGGCAGTATCACCACCACCATGTCTTCCAGACTCTTCTTTTTTAACATTTAAAAAGGTAAATTCAGTCACTTGAATTTCGGTAGTGTATTTTGTTGTACCGTCTTCTGCCTGCCATTGTCTAGATTTAATTCTACCTTCTACATAAATTTTATCACCTTTCGCAAGAAATTTCTCGCAGATTTCAGCTGCTTTGTTTCTAACTACTAAGTTGTGCCATTCTGTAGTGTTAATCTTTTCGTTTGTAGTTTTGTTAATGTAGGTTTCATTTGTTGCCAATGGAAATCTTCCAATGCAATTTCCACCATCAAAATAATGCATTTTCACATCATCTCCTAGGTACCCAATCAACAAAACTTTGTTTAGTGTTCCGCTCATTTTAATTATTAAATAGTTTTAGTAGTTCAAATGTACGTTTTTTTTACAAAACTCTATAGTTCTCTTTCTATAAAGTTGCTTAAAAGTTTAGAAAATGGAAAATTTACCAACTCATTAATAGGAATACCATTGTCAAAAATTTCAACAACTGTTAAATTCCAAAACCTAATAAACAACTGTTGGTGCGATAATTTATGCTGTATACTTTCTGTATTGTATGGAAATATGGTACGAATTTGGTATTGGTGTCCGAATTTTTTCTGAATCAATGAGATGACTTCTGGTATTTCAAATTCTGTGTCAGTTTCAATTAAAGGAAATTCGTAAAGATTTTCCCATATTCCCTTTCCAACTCTTTTGTTTATTAGTGTATTTTGGTTTTCATCTGAAAAAAACAAATAATTAAAATACCTGCGAGTTACTTTTACTTTTTTTGATTTAATTGGCAACTGCGCGACCTTCTTTTTTTGTAGAGCAGCACAACTTGAATTGAAAATACAAGCACTACAATTTGGATTTTTAGGCACGCATTGAAGTGCGCCGAACTCCATTATTGCTTGATTAAAAGTAGCAGGATCGTCTTTAGACATCACTTCATAAGCCAATTTTGTGAATTCTTTTTTTGAAGTGCTAGATGAAATATCAATTGAAACATCAAAATAACGGGCAAGTACTCGATAAACATTTCCATCAACAACTGGGACTGACTCGTGGTAAGCAAACGAGGCAATAGCTGCAGCAGTATACTCTCCAACTCCTTTTAACTTTAGCAAACTTTGATAACTAGTCGGAAAAACTCCGTTGCAGTTATTGGCAACAAATTTTGCAGTTTCATGTAGGTTTCTCGCTCTAGAATAATATCCTAGCCCTTGCCATAGTTTTAAAACTTGTTCTTCATTGGCATTGGCCAAATCAAAAACGGTAGGGAAAGCCTCATAAAAAGCAACAAAATAGGGCAAACCCTGTGCAACTCTTGTTTGCTGAAGCATAATTTCAGAAAGCCAAATCGGATACGGATTTTGAGTATCGCGCCAAGGCAAATCCCGTTTGTGTTTTAAATACCATTGGATTAAAGAGTTAGAAAAATTCATGTTCAATTATTTATTGGCAAAAGTAAAAGTTTAAGTTATTAAATTTAATTGTTTAAGGTTGAATAATTGTTTATTTAATTCATATATTTGCAAACTCAAAAAAATAGTACAACTTTATTAATAAGAAAGAAAATGACGAAAGCAGATATCGTATCGAAAATTTCAGAAAAATTAGGTCTTGAAAAAGGAGATGTTCAAGCAACAATTGAAACATTCATGGAAGAGGTAAAAAACTCTTTAGAAACAGGAGATAATGTTTATTTAAGAGGTTTTGGTAGTTTTATTGTAAAAACTAGAGCGGAAAAAACAGGTAGAAATATCTCAAAAAATACAACCATCAAAATTCCAGCACACAATATTCCAGCATTTAAACCTGCAAAAGTTTTTGTTGAAGGAGTTAAAGTAAATAACGAAACAAAATAATTTATTAATCAATAAAAACTACAAGATATGCCAAGTGGTAAAAAAAGAAAAAGACATAAGGTAGCGACGCACAAACGTAAAAAAAGAGCGAGAGCTAACCGTCACAAAAAGAAAAAGTAGTTTAATACTACTTTTTCCGTTTAAAGAATACCAAGTTCATTGAAATTGAGAAAAAGAAGATAAGAAAAATGACTACCGGATGATTGACCTATTGGCCTATTCTCTGCGAATCTAATATCTAAATCTTATTCTCCCCGGGTTCACTACCTGTAAAATATTGTTTAATCCATCCTTGCTGAAAAGTTAACGGTTTGTAGATGCTAGACGTTGGTTTTTCCACCATCTAAAATATGCAACCGAGAACAATAAGTACGGATAAAAATTTACAAATGAATAAAGAATTAATCATTAGATCAAGTTCTGAAGCTGTAGATTTTGCCTTATTAAAAGATGGAAGACTAATTGAATTACACAAAGAAGAAGAAACAAGCAACTTTCAGGTTGGCGATATTTTTATCGCTAAAATCAGAAAACCAGTTGCTGGTTTAAATGCTGCTTTTGTAAATGTAGGCTATGAAAAAGACGCCTTTTTACACTATCATGATTTAGGACCAAATTTAGCTTCCCAACTGAAATTCATAAAACTTGTAAGCACAGGTAAATTAAAAGATTTCTCCCTAAAAAACTTTCAGTTTGAAAAAGAAATAGATAAAGACGGAACCATCTCAGACATACTGAGTGCCAACCAATCTATTTTAGTACAAGTTGTTAAAGAACCGATATCTACTAAAGGACCAAGAATTAGCTCTGAGCTATCTCTTGCTGGAAGATTTATCGTTCTAGTGCCTTTTTCTGATCGCGTTTCTATTTCACAAAAAATAGAAGAAAAAGAAGAAAAAGACCGTTTGAAAAAACTTGTGCAATCCATCAAACCAAAAGGATTTGGCGTTATTGTTCGCACAGTAGCCGAAGGCAAAAAAGTAGCCGAACTAGAAAAAGACATGCAGAATTTGCTCAGCAGATGGACTGCCATGTGTAAAAAATTACCAACCGCTCATCATCCGTCAAAGGTATTAGGAGAGCTCAACAGAGCTTCTTCAATATTACGAGATGTTTTTAATGACTCTTTTAGCGGGATTCATATAGATGATGAAGAGTTGTTCAACGAAACTAAGGACTATTTACAAGAAATAGCGCCTTCAAAACAATCCATCGTTAAATTTTACCAATCTAACGATACGCCTATTTTCGAGAAATACAATATTGAAAGACAAATCAAAACTTCTTTTGGTAAAACCGTATCAATGAGTAAAGGGGCTTACCTTATTATTGAGCACACAGAAGCTTTACACGTTATCGACGTGAATAGTGGAAACCGCTCCAATAAGGCTAACAACCAAGAAGATACCGCCATGGAAGTCAACATGATAGCCGCCGCTGAAATTGCCAGACAACTACGTTTGCGTGATATGGGCGGAATTATCGTGGTTGATTTTATTGACATGTCTAATCCCGATAATAGGAAAGTGCTTTACGATTTCTTGAAAGAAGAAATGAGTGATGACAAAGCAAAGCATAAAATCTTACCCCCAAGTAAATTTGGGTTAGTCCAAATTACACGACAAAGAGTAAGACCAGAAGTGAATATCAAAACTAGAGAAGAAGATCCAAATAATGAAAATGGCGAAATCGAAGCGCCAATATTAATCATTGACAGAATCAATTTAGACCTAGAACGTATTCTAAAAACCCACAAAAAAGTAGTACTCAATGTACATCCATTTGTGGCAGCATACCTTAAAAAAGGATTTCCATCATTACGTTCAAAGTGGTTTTTTGAACATAAAAAATGGGTGAAAATAATACCTCGTGATGCTTACACGTATTTAGAATATCATTTCTTTAACGAAAAAGGAAATGCTATAAAAGACTAATTTCAAAAACCGCTATTCGAAAGAGTAGCGGTTTTTTTATGCGTAATTTCGAGAGAAATAAGTTACGTTTTCGCCAAGTAAAGGTCATTGCGAGTTTTTACGAAGCCATCATTGCGAGTTTTTACGAAGCCGTCATTGCGAGTTTTTACGAAGCAAAGGAGCTTTTTCCAGCTATAGACTGCAATCTTTATAGTTTTAAAGAAAAACTATAAAGGATTTTCGTTGCTATCTGGGCTAGGGCATTGGATATTTCAAGACTCTATTCTTTAATCAACAACCAATCTATTTTGTTATTTTAAACTATATTTGTCACTATAAATCCAAATAATGATTAGTTTACTTACCTATTTAATTCGTATTCGATTTCGGAAGCTATTTGGTAAAGAAGATTATTTGGCTATTACTTTGCTTTTGGTATCAATTGGAGTTTTACTCTATTTTTTAAATAAAAATTACAGCCAATATGCCAATTTTTCACTTTTTTTCTTGTTTGAAATTGCAAGAATTCATTCCAATCGGAAAGACCTTGAATTGCTGAAATTAAGTCCTTACTTCAATACAATTCTCTTTCTTGAATATAGTGTATATTCCTTTCCAATTATAGTGTTATTGCTAATTAATCAAAAATTCATTGGGTTAGTTTTGCTATTTATAAGCCTTATTATTATAACCAGAACCACTAAAATAAATCAGAGAACGCTACATTATCCATTTAAAATGTTTGATCCTTTTTGGGTAGTTTCATTCCGAAAAAATAAATTATTACTGTTTTTTCCATTAATTTTTCTTTTTGGATATATGGGTTTCAGGCACAATAACGATAATTTATTTTATGCCGTATTGGTATTTTTTGGAGCTATAGCCTGTATTCCTTCGTTTGAAAGAGAAGAATTAATTCATATAAAAGCCAGTCACTATATCGGAAAAAACTATTTGTTTCAACAATATAAAGCTATTTGTTTCAATTTTATTTATTTAGGAAGCATATTAGTAATTTTATTTGCAGTACTTCAACAATGGTTTTTAATAACATTAATTCCAATATTGCTTTTTTTTCCAATGTTAAATATGCTTTTTAAATATGCCTTTTTTGAGAGAAAAATTATTCACTTCATTTTTTTTACCCTCTTTCTCGGAAATATTATTTATGGATTTCCACTACTTTTAATTCCATTTCTATACTTTGAAGCAATTAAAAACTTAAATAAAATTCAAAATGCTTGATATTTCAATTTCCAAAAAAGAGTTCGGCAATAAGATTATACTTGAAAACATTAACCTTAAAATCAATGAAAACAGGATTTATGGTATTGTAGGAAAAAATGGAGAAGGAAAAACGACACTTTTTAAATGTATGTTGTCTTTAACTTCATTTGAAGGAAAAATCAGTTTTGAGAATGAGGTGCTAAAAAGCCAAATAATAGCTTGGTGTCCCACAGAACCTGCTTTATACGAAGAATTAACCGCAACGGAATTTTATGATTTTTACAGGGAATTAACTTCAAAGGCTTCTAATAATTCCAAAATGATATTTGACGTTACTGAAAACCAGTTGATAAAAAATTTCTCTACCGGTATGAAAAAGAAAACGTATCTCAATGCCGTTTTTCAAAATGAATATCCCATTTATATTTTAGACGAACCCTTTAATGGTTTGGATTTAGAAGCAAACTATATTTTAGTTCAGTATTTAAAAGAAAAAAGTAAAAGCAGCATAATATTAATTTCCTCACATATCTTAGAACTACTTTATGCTAATTGTGAGACAATATTTGTAATTAAAGACAAGAAGATTGTGGATTTTCAAAAAGATGATTTTCAAAAAATTGAAGAAAAGCTGTTTGATAATTTATAAACTCACTTCCTTCTCTCCGCAAAAAACCGCTTCATCAATTCTGAAGCTTCATTTGCCAAAACCCCCCGAACAACAGAAGTTTTAGGGTGCAATTGTGTTCCCATTTTCTCAAAACCCCGATTTTCATCACTAGCACCAAAAACAATTTTTGAAATCTGACTCCAATACAAAGCCCCAGCACACATTTGGCATGGTTCTAAAGTAACATACAACGTGCAACCCGTTAAGTATTTTCCGCCAAGGAAATTTGCTGCCGCTGTAATTGCTTGCATTTCGGCATGAGCCGTAACGTCGTGCAATAATTCAGTTAAATTATGCCCACGAGCAATGATTTTATTGTCAATCACAATCAAAGCACCCACAGGAATTTCGCCTTTTTCAAAAGCCAATTCCGCTTCCTGCAAAGCTCTTTTCATGAAATACTCGTCGTTGAAAGGATTTTCCATAACTACAAACCCTTTAAAAGGTGATTTTAATTGCAACGAACAAAAATACAATTTCAAATCGTACATTTGCAATATGTCAAGCAATTTACTTTCAACTATCAATTCCCCCACCGATTTACGGCTACTTGATGAAGCACAACTTCCTCAACTAGCTCAAGAATTGCGCGATTTTATTATTGATATTGTATCGGTGAAAGAAGGGCATTTGGGTGCAAGTTTAGGGGTTGTAGAACTCACTATCGCATTGCATTATGTCTTTGACACTCCCAATGATTTATTGGTTTGGGATGTTGGACATCAGGCTTATGGTCATAAAATAATTACTGGAAGACGAGAAAGTTTTCAAACTAACCGACAACTTAACGGCATTTCAGGATTTCCAAAACGAAGTGAGAGTCCCTTTGATGCTTTTGGTGTTGGACATTCTTCGACTTCAATTTCAGCCGCTTTAGGAATGGCAATTGCATCCAACTTAAAAGGCGATTTCAACAAACAACATATTGCAGTAATTGGCGATGCATCCATTGCCTCAGGAATGGCATTTGAAGGGCTGAATCATGCTGGAGTTACCGACGCTAATTTATTAGTAATTCTAAACGACAATGCCATCGGAATTGACCCAAGTGTTGGCGCTTTGAAAAACTACTTAACGGCAGTAAAAGAAGGCAAAAACCCGATACAAAATAACATGATTAAGTCCTTAAACTTTGATTATTCAGGGCCTATTGACGGACATAATATTAAGGGAATTCTCAAAGAATTAAGAAGATTACAAAAAATAAAAGGTCCTAAATTCCTTCACATTATTACCACAAAAGGAAAAGGATTGCAACAAGCCGAAGACAACCAAGTGCAATACCACGCCCCTGGTAAATTCGATAAAATTACAGGCGATATCATCCCAAAATCGGAACAGCATTTACCGCCAAAATACCAAGATGTTTTTGGATTAACGGTTTTAGATTTGGCGAAAGCCAACGAAAAAATAATCGGAATTACACCTGCAATGCCAACCGGAAGTTCCTTGAAATTTATGATGGATGCATTTCCTAAACGCGCTTTTGACGTAGGAATTGCAGAACAACACGCGGTTACATTGGCTGCAGGGATGACAACACAAGGAATGATTGTTTTTTGCAACATCTATTCTACTTTTTTGCAACGGGCATACGACCAAGTAATTCACGATGTCGCATTGCAAAATCTTCCCGTTATTTTCTGTTTAGACAGAGCCGGATTAGTAGGTGAAGATGGCGCTACGCATCATGGAATATTTGATTTAGCCTACCTGCGCTGCATTCCAAATATGATTATTCACTCCCCTTTAAATGAAATTGAGTTACAAAATATTTTATACACTGCACAATTAGGACTCAGCCACCCCATTGCTATTCGCTATCCAAGGGGCAGAGGTATGTTTTCTGATTGGGCAAAAACGCATCAAGGAAACTACACTTCAATCGAAATAGGAAAAGGAAAATGTTTAAAAGAAGGCTTAAAAGTTGCAGTATTATCCAATGGCACCATTGGAAATAATGTAATTGCAGCTATAAATCAATTAAATAGTCCTGAAACAATTGCCCATTATGATTTTTCATTTGTAAAACCACTAGATGAATCGCTATTGCATTCTATTTTTAAAAAGCATTCTAGTATCATAACTATTGAAGATGGTGTGGTCAAAGGCGGTTTTGGAAGTGCAATAGTAGAATTCGCAGCTCAAAAAAAATATAGTAATTCTATAACGATATTGGGTATTCCAGACGAATTCATTGAACATGGAACCATAGATGAGCTTCAACATTTTTGTAAAATTGATGCGGATAGTCTCGTAAAATTACTAATGAATTTATAAATTTCTATTGCCTTTTTCAACCCATGAAGATTTCACTATTTATTGCATTTTTTTCAGTTATAATTACCCAAAATTGCTTTTCACAAGAAATACAACTTCAAAAACCAATTGACACTACTTCACATTGGAAAAAGAAAAATAGCATTGGGTTTGACCTTAATGAAATTGCATTTGTTAATTGGAATGCGGGGGGTAATAGTTCGGTTTCTGGCATAGTTAGAGGCGCTTTTACTCGGCATTTTTCGAATAAAAACACCAAATGGCACAATGAACTTTTGTTGCGTTATGGCGTAAATAAACAAGACGGAATAGCCGTTAGAAAAACGGATGATGCATTGGTATTTAATTCAACTTTTGGCTTTAGAAAAGACACGATAACCAATTGGTACCATTCAGCAAAATTTAATTTCAATACCCAATTCTCAAATGGATATGCCTACCCAAATACAGAATATGCCATCTCTAAACCATTTGCCCCTGCCTATACTTTTTTGGGAGTTGGGGCTGAATATTCAAATAAGAAGAAAAAAATATTAGTCTATTTTTCACCATTTACATTAAAAAACACCCTGGTATTAGATCAAAGATTAGCTAATCAAGGTGCTTTTGGGGTAAAAAAAGCCGTTTATGATAGCGATGGGAAATTAATTAAGAGGGGGGAATTGTCTAAAACTGAACTTGGAATTTTAATCACTAGTTTTTATAAAAAAGAGGTTTTTAAAAACATTACCCTAGAAAATCGTTTAAGTTTTTATTCGGATTATATCAATAAATTTGGCAATATAGACATCGATTGGCAATTACAGTTGGATTTAGTTGTAAACCAATATGTAAAAGCAACCATTGGTTCTCACTTAATATATGATGACGATAGCAAATCGAAAAAAGAAATTGGAGGACAACAAGTGATTGGAGGTCCAAAAATTCAACTAAAGCAATTACTAGGTGTTGGATTACTGTATTCCTTCTAAATAAAAAAGTCCCCTATTTATAAAATAGGGGACTTTTGTTTTGCAGTATTTAAACTACTCTTTAACTATCTTTTGAGAATAATTGATTCCTTCTGCTGATACTTTCACTACATAAATTCCTGATTGAAGCGAACTCAAATCGATTGTTTTTTCTGTATTGAAATCTTCATTTGAAACACTATATACTTCTCTTCCGTTTAGATCAACCACTTGAATTCCAACTTTTCCAATAAATTGATTCGTTGAAATAGTAAACGGTCCTTTTGAAGGATTTGGATATACTTTTATTCCTTTTGAGTTTTCTAAATCAGCTGTTTCTAATGTAGCACTAGTCAACAACCCTGAGAATATCCCTCTTCCATAAGTTGCTGCAAAAACAACATTATCATTTCTTAAATCTAAATCAGTCACTTTTACATTACTCATCCCGTTGAACGCTTGTTTCCAAACTGGAGATGCCGTATTAAAAGTATTGGTATACCAAACTCCAAGTTCAGTTCCAATCATAACTTCATTAACATTTAAAGGATTTTGCAATATACATTTCACTGGAATATCTGGGAAATTTCCTTCTTTATTTTGCCAAGTAACTCCAGCATTAGAAGTGTACCAAATACTTGTAACATTATAATTATGGAATGTTACAAAAATTTCATTTTCAGAAGTACCAAATTCAACATCAGAAATACTTCCTACAAATCCTGTTCCTGTAATATCCGTCCAAGTAGGAGTTGTGTTAGCATTGGTTAGTCTTAATAACTTTCCATTTCTACAACCCACTAAAAGTGTTGTTGAAGCTGTAGTGTATTTTGATACAGTCAATGCCGTTGGAGAACTAGTCAATAATGCATTTGCCAATAACACTTTTGAAATTCCACCAAATGGTGATTTATAATTTGAATATCTTTGTATTTGATATACCGGTGTTGTAGAGGTATAATCTGCATACAACATATCCAAGCTAGAATCTAATGCCATTGGCGCAATAAATGCTCCATTTGAAGTTGATTCGCTATTAATACTTTTTACTGTTCCGGTTATTGGTCTGTAATTAATACTATTATTATAGACATAATTAGAGATATAATATTTGTCAATTCCTTGATCAAACATCGTAAATGCTCCATCTCCACCTTGTGATTTAACACTTGTATTGGCTCCAGAGGTTACCCCTGCAAAATACTGTGTCCCGTTATCTTGGGATCCTGCAGCAAAAAAGTCATTCATTAAATTTCCACCAGCTGAACCGATAGGCGCAACTCCTAGGCTATAAAACTGAGTAACATTAAACCCATTATTTCTAGATGTTATTCCAGTATCTGCAGTAGCAGCTGCTAAATTCCCAGTATAATAAACTCCCCCATCGTTTGCAAAAATTGCTACGTTAGAGTTTCCAGGCTTAAAGGCCATTGCG
>JBIHZQ010000039.1:0-17618 GCA_044231345.1 Flavobacterium sp. | reverse complement strand
GTTCAAAATGAACAAAATTTAGTCAAAAAAGCCACTATTATTGAAACAAACGAAGGGATAAAAATTACTTTCCCTAATTTTTTTTTACCAGAAAAAATTAAAGGTAAGGTGTCACTTTATCGGCCGTCTAACAAAAAATTAGATTTTGAAATTTCTATTTCTTTGTCTGATTCAACTTTGCTCATACCTAAAACAAAATTGGTAGGCGGCCGTTGGGACATCAATATGGAATGGCAATATAACGGAAAATCGTATTTGTCTAAAACTAAGTTAAACTTGAAACTATAAACATGCTATTTACGGCTTTAATATTTGGATTAATTAGCAGTCTTCATTGCATCGGAATGTGCGGTCCTATCGCCTTAATGTTGCCTGTTGACCGAACCAATCAAGCCAAAAGAGTCACACAAATCGTTAGTTATCATTTGGGCAGATTATTCGCTTATGGAACTATAGGTTTGCTTTTTGGAATTTTAGGGAGAGGTTTTTATCTCGCTGGCATGCAACAAAAATTGTCTTTATTTATTGGTGTCGCAATGATTATGATGTTATTAATTCCTGAAAAAATTGTTGCACAACATAATTTCTCAAAACCAGTTTTCAAATTAATTTTAAAATTTAAAACAGCATTAGGAAGCCAATTTAAAAAGAAAAGCTATAAATCCCTATTTACGATCGGGTTGCTAAATGGTTTTTTGCCCTGCGGAATGATATATGTAGCTTTATTTGGCGCTATTGCGATGCAAAGTGCTTTATTGGGAATTTATTACATGTTACTTTTCGGTTTAGGAACAGTTCCGATGATGAGTTGTGTGGTATATCTCAATTCAATATCGACTATTTCATTTCGTAAACGAATTCAAAAAATAATTCCTTTTGTTGGGGTTTTAATTGGTATATTATTTATTTTGAGAGGTTTAGGAATTGGAATTCCGTATATTTCTCCTTCAAACATTAGTTTGTTAGTCCAAACCAAACCCAATTGTCATTAACTAATTAAATATATATCACTATGGAACGACATGATTTATTACACGAGTTTCCTGAATACGAGGAAAAAATTCATCTTCTGAAAGTTACCAATCACCATTTTAGAGAATTATTCGATGAATATCATGAATTAGAACATGAAATTCATCGAATAAACAGCGGTATTGAAGTTACAACGGATGAATATTTACATGAATTAAAGGCGAAGTTATTGTTTATAAAAGACGAGTTACTTTTAATTATCAAGTCTAATTAACATCGAATAGTGCTGAATTTGATTTTGTAAGTTTCAGCACTTATTTCTGTAAACAAAAAAATACCTTCAAAAATTTTTAGTTTTTTGAAGGTATTTTATTAATTAAGGCTGTTATAACTTTTATGCTTGTTTAAGACCACGTAATTGTTTTAATTTTTCTTTCCAAACATCCAGGTTTTCTCTTTGTCGTTCTATGTTTTTCTTAACTTCAAGTACCATTGGATTATCTTTTTTAGCATTTGCAAAAAACTGAATATTATTTTCTAATTGGAAAATTTCACTTTGTATTTCGTCAATTTTTCTAAGAAGAAATATTTTTTCATTTTCTAATTTACGAGAATCATCAGCTCCTGAAAGTTGATCCATTCTATTGGCGTATCGAATCATTTCGTTCTCTTTTTTGCTAGAACTTAATTTCTCAAAAAGGGCATCTAAAATTTTGTTGAATTTCCCTTCAATATGTCTTCTAGTAAATGGTACTTTTCCAAATCCTTTCCAAGTTTCTATATGAGCTTTAATAGCGTCTAAATCAGTTTTATGTTCGCCGACCAACTGGAATTCTCTGAGGATTTCTAGGTAACTTTTTTTCTTTTCAAAAGCTTGTACTTCGTCTTCGTTGACTTCTGATTTTTGTGTTTTTAATTTGTCAAAATAATGATTACATGCTTCTTTAAATTCACTCCAGATTTTATCAGAATATTTTCTAGGTACGTGACCAATTAATTTCCAATCTTCCTGAATTTTTTTCATTAACGGAGTGGCTACTGCAAAGTCTTCACTTTCCTGAAGTGCTTTTGCTTTAGCAACTAATTCCATTTTTTTATTTAAATTGTCTTGTTGTTCTTTCTTGATGTCTTTATAAAAAGAATTTTTGAAAGTATTGAAATTTCGCACTGCAGTTTTAAAGGCAGCCCAAGTTTCTTCATTTACTTCATTTGGAACTTTTCCTGCCTCGAAGAAAGCAGTTCGTAACAACTCTATTTTTTCAATTTGCCCTTGCCATTGAGAATGAACCGCTACTTTTTCAGTGGCTAGAACTTCAATTTGTGCAATAATATTTTTTTTGGTTGCTAAGTTTTCTACTTCGCCTTCTCTTAATTTTTCAAATAAACTTTCGCGTTTATCATGCATTTGTTTCGTCAGCTCGCTAAAACGATTCCAAATGTCTTCTCTATGGTCTCTCGAAACAGGACCAATGTCTTCTTTCCAGATTTTATGCAAGTCTTGAAGTTCTCTAAAAGCCTTATTAATATCAGTTTCAGATACTAATTCTTCTACTCGAGCTATAATTTTTTGTTTTTGTTCTAGATTGTGTTTGAAGTCTAGATCACGTGCTTCACGATCTAAATGTAAATAATCATAAAAATTTTCTAAATGAAAATGATAATTATTCCATACATGGTTGTATTTATCTTTAGGAATAGCTCCCGCATTTTTCCAACGTTCTCTCAGTTCGTTGAAAGTTTTTAGCGTATCCTTAATATTTTCTTGTGGGTTGATGAGTTCTTTTAATTCTTCAACTATGGCTAAACGATTTTCTAAATTAGTTTGAAGATTTGTTTGTAAACTCTTAAAATGGGCTCCTTTTTTTTCTCTAAACTGGGAGTATAATTGGTCAAACTTTGATTTTAATGGCAAATGATAAGAAAATTCTTCTGTACTTTCTGGATTTTCAGCATTGAATTCATTTCTTTTTTCTTCTAAAAAATGATGGTATTTGGAAATGAAAGCATTTTTTAATTCTTCAACATGATCTTTAACTGACATTACTTTTTCAACAACAATTAGTTGTGAAAGTTCAGTTGTAAGGTCTTCCATTGAAAGACTTGCATAGTCTAACATTGGGATTTCATGTCTCTCTTTAATAGTGTCATCTTCACTTTCTGCAGCATTAACATCTTCTATGGCGCTAACGGCTATTTGATTATCATCTTCTATTACCGAAATTTCTTCATTATTGATTTCTTCCGTCGTTGTAATCTGAAGTGGTTCTACTTCTAGTGTTTCTGATGGTTCTGTAACTTCAAAAGTTTCAATCTGGGATAACACTTGGGGATTGTTTTCTGCATTTCCATCTGCTTGTAGCAGGTTATCATTCTTTTCTTCTAACATAATTAAATGTTTAAGGTTCATATTATTTTCTTGCGAAAGATACTAAAGCCATTACAAAAATTCAAAGAAAATCCGTTATTTAAACGTTTTTTCAGTTAAAATGCATTTTGTAGATGAGTTTTATGAGTTTTCGATAGACAGATCATTTATTTATTCCAAATCTCCCAAGATTTTTCGGCTTGAATTACTAACATTGAATATCCGTTTTGTGTAATAGCCCCTTGTAATTTGGCCTTTTTGAGGAAAAGAGTTTCATTTGGGTTATATATTAAGTCAAAAGCAATGTGCTTATGAGTGAAATAGTGGTAGGGCAAATCAGGAAATTGATCATTATTTGGGCTAGTTCCTACCGGAGTACAGTTGATTACAATTTGACATTCTTCAAAACAATTGGCATTTATTTCTGAATATGAAATAGTAGTTTCTGTTTGATTTCTTGAGACTAATTGGTATTCAATGCCTAATTGTTGCAAGCTAAAAAGTATCGCTTTTGAAGCTCCTCCGGTTCCAAGCACTAATGCTTTTTTATGGTGGTTTTCTAATAGAGGAATTATCGATTTCTTGAAACCAAAATAATCTGTATTGTATCCTTTTAATTTCCCGTTTTTTGTAAATCGAACGGTATTTACTGCATTGATTTGACGTGCTTTTTTAGATAAAGAATCTAAATAAGGGATAATTAATTCTTTGAAGGGGATTGTTACGTTTAATCCATTTAAATTTGGATTTTCAGTTAGAACTTTTCTGAATTCGGTTATGTTTTGAATTTCGTAATTGTCATAAGTATAGTTTTGCAATTGTAGCAGTTCGAATTTAGAAGTAAAATACGCTTTTGAAAAAGAGTAATGACTGTTTTTGCAAAGCAATCCAAATTGGTTCTTAAGCATTCGGAGTACTTATTTTTTATTAATAATGTTTTGAATCGCTTTTCTGGCCCAAACAACTGGAAATAGTTCTTGAATTAACTTATGATTATTGAAGTTTAGCCTTAATCCATTACTCAAATGGAATTTTCCTTTCTTATCCTCGTGAATCATATAATACAAACCGGCTAATCGATATTCGACTTCAAATTCTTCTGGATAGTATTCTGATGCTTGTAAAAGGGTTTGTATTGCGGTATCAAACTCCCCTAAAAACTGAAGAATATCTACCCAATATAACCAAGTGTCTAATTGATAATCTCCATATTCTACTGCTTTTCTATATCCAAATTCTGCTTCTTCAAAGAAGTTCATTTGCTTGTTAATAGTAGCATAACGTTTCCAATATAAATGATTTTGATTGTCTATACTTAGCGCTTTATTTACGTAAAATAATGCTTTTTGAAAATTTTTCTGACGCACATAAAAATCGGTAATTGCAATCCAACCTTTGTCTAATAACGGATCTTCATGCACGGTAAGGTTAAAATATTTTAGTGCTTGTGCTTTTTTACCTAATTTTTCATAGCATTTACCAATTCGAAGTAAAGCATATGAAGTAGCATCATCCAGTTCAATGGTTCGATTGTAGCTTTCAATGGCTTCACTGTATTTTTTTATTCTTTCGAGTGCTTTTGCTTTTTCCATGAATGCCCCTAAAAATTCATCGTCAATGAGGGTAGCGTAGTCAAAAGCGCGAATTGCTTCTTCGTATCTTTTTAGGCCGTAATTTAATCGTCCTACTTGATGCCATGCGATTTCGCTGTATGGATTTTTATCGATGTATTTTGTCAGATAGTCAATAGCTTGTTCGTTTTGGTCAAGAAACTCGAAACAGTAAACTACGTTATAAAGTGCCGCTTGGTCTTCCGTATCTTCTTCGAGACATTTAATGAAGTTTTCTTTGGCTGATTCTAAATTATCCATAAAAAGATATTCCATTCCGATTAAATTATAAACATCGGCAAAGTCGTCTGTATATTTAAGCGCAATTTTTAAAAGGGAAATGGCTTTATCGTGTTGGTCTCTTTTTGAATGGATGTTGGCTTTTTGAATGTATATTTCTTCGTTGGTTGGTTCAATTGCATACAATTCATTCAGCAACTTTTCGGCAGTATCGAGTTTGTCTTCAAATACTAACATTTCGACCTGAACTAATTTAAGTCCGGAGGATTTTGGGTGTTGTTCGAGTGCTAGTTTCAATGCTTTTTTTGCTAAAGCTACTTTCCCAGAGTCTAAATAGTGAAGAATTATTTCTTCAAATTCTTCTGTATCAAAGAACAGCACCTTGTTAGTTTTTAACATGGATTCAAACTTGGAGAGCGATAAATTATAATCTTCTTCGCTATTGAGTTGCATAATAATGGGTTTAATTTAACCTAAATAAAGGTAGGTAATTTTTATTCTTTATTATTTATTTCTTGAATTGTTGTAAACAATTTAATTAACAAAAAACGTTCTTAATTAATCTAATGCCATAGCCCAGATAGCAGAGGAACTCATTTTCTTTTTTACTTTAGAAAAGAAAATAGTGTAACGAATAGCTGGATTAAGCTTCAAATAATTAATGTTCAAGTAAAATTTCATTGAAAGCTTCCAAAATGATTTGGCAACCTTTATTAATTTCATCCATCGAAATGGTTAGCGGAGGAGTAATTCTAATGGCACAGCCTTCAAATAATAGCCAAAACAGGATTAGTCCTTTGTCTTGGCATTTAAAAATCACCTTATTGGTAATTTCGGATGAATCGGTCATGACGGCAAGCATTAGTCCTTCTCCTCTAATTTCCTTTATCAAAGGATGTACCAAAAGTGATTTGAAATAGGCTTCCTTTTCAAGGGCTTCGGACATTAAATTGGTATCAGTTAATTCTTTCAAAGTGGCCAGGCAGGCTGCCGCAATGACAGGATGTCCGCCAAAAGTGGTGATGTGTCCCAATTTTGGGTTGTCGCTTAGTAAATCCATGTGTTCTTCTGAGGCGGTAAAAGCTCCGACTGGCATTCCGCCCCCCATTCCTTTTCCCATTACTACAATATCTGGGACGATATCATAGTTTTGAAAACCAAATAATTTTCCTGTTCTACCAAATCCAGGTTGGATTTCGTCCAAAATCATTAGGGCACCCATTTCGGTACATCGTTGCCTTACTTTTTTTAAAAAATCATTTTCTGGGCGAACAAATCCGGCTCCTCCTTGAATCGTTTCTAGGATTATTCCTGCGGTTTTGTTGGTTATTTTTTCTAAATCGGCTTCGCAATTAAAGGTGATAAAATCGACATCGGGTACTAAAGGTCGAAATACTTGTTTACGTTCCTCAAACCCCATAACACTTAAAGACCCCATTGTATTTCCGTGGTAGGCATTGTGACAAGAAATTAGTTGGCTTCTCCCGGTTACTCTTCGGGCTAATTTTAGGGCGCCTTCAGTTGCTTCGGTTCCTGAGTTGACTAAGTAGGTTTTTTTTAATGGAAAGGGCAGGTGAGAGGCTAACAATTTGCAATATTCTACTGCAGGACTTTGCGAATATTCACCATACACCATCACGTGGGAGTATTTATCTAGCTGATTTTTAATTGCATTGTTTACTTTTGGGTGTTGATGCCCAAGCGTACATGCAGAAACTCCAGCGACAAAATCCAAATATTCTTTATTATTGGTGTCGTAGATGTAAGACCCGACCGCATGAGAAATCTCCATTCCTAGCGGGTAAGGAGTAGTCTGTGTTTGATATTTTAGGAAGTCTTCGTTCAAGGTATGTTAATATCTTTTATTTGAATTAATCGTAATAAAGTTATAGCTCTTAATTTTTTTATTGTTCTTTATATTCCAATGTTTCTTTTCGTACTTTCATTGGGATAACTTTGTCTTTATTGGTTGTGTTTTTGAGAGGATTTGTATCACTAAATGCTTCTTCGGGTGGAAAAATTCCTTCTTTAGAGGTAATTCTTTCGTCCTCTCTCCAAATAAATCCTCTCAATTTTCGTGCGTTTTCGGGAAGTTCTTTTTCAGGGTAAATAATTCCGTCTGGATTTTCAAATAATGTTAATGTTTCTATTTTGTTTTTATCTAAAATTAAATTGATTTTGCTGCAAACACTTTTATTGATTCCAATCAATTCTTGTTTATCATTACGCATGAAATAAATGACTTCCGTATTTTTAATTATGGTCACATCATGGAGTGAATTGTCTTTAAATTTACCATATAAATTCTGACCTTTTACCTGATTGAATCCCCCGCTAATAGTATCCTTAGAAACAATAAATGCATTGGAGAGTACTTTAAGGGAATCTAACTTTTGAGTCGTATTATTTCCAATTAGGTGAATGATATCTCCCGTCATTTGATTGTCAAAATTCCAAATTATTGGTTTTCCGATTAATTGAGTGAGTTCCTTTTTTTGATCGGAGTGTATGGAATCGCATTTGCCACTCATGTCCGATTTGAAGAATCTAGCATTGTTAAAACCTCGTATAATTCGGTTGCCTTCTTTACCGGTTATCATTAGTTTTTTTGCATGAATATAAACGGAATCTTTTTCGACTAAATTTATTGCAACGGCTCTTTTGGTCACAAACATGGAGTCTTTAAATTTGTATATTTCTGCATAATGTCCTTTGACAATAATTTTGTTAATGGTATCAGTAATTTTTACATTATTGGTTCCTGTAGCCAACCCAATTTTCTTATTGTAAAATAATTCATCCCCAACGATGTGTAGTTTATTGTAGTCAATTGAAGATTTGTCTTTCAAACGAGCTATGTCTTTTTTGGTGTCATAAAATCCGTTTTCGGTATATATAGTGGCTTCTTTTCCTACTACTGTGGAAGGACCTAGTAAGTAGGAATGACCAGAATTAGTATAATAATCCAAATGATTAGAGCGGATGATGTTCTCGGGAGTTTTTATAGTCACGGTGGTTAGAAACTGGTATTTTTTTTGATTGACAAAGTACCTTCCAGACTTACTTTTTAGTGTATTATTTTTGTTTGTAATTGTGCCGTTTGTTTGATAATAAGCTTCTTGACTAGTTCTATCAAAGTTAATGGTATCGGTCTCCAATGTCATTTCTGGGGATTGCATAATTACTTCACCAGTGGCATAAGCCTGTTTTATATTTCCATTGTATTCAGCATATTTACTAGAAAGCGTCAACGTATCGCCTTGAGCAATCTGCACATTTCCAAATGCTTTTATGTAGTTTTCTTTTTGAAACCAGTAGGCTTTATTACAAGTTAAAATAGCCCCATCGTGAGAAACGCGAACATTTCCAGTAAGTAAAGCGGCATCAGGAAATTCGATTTGATTGATATCGGCAAAATCAGAATGTTCTATGCTTATTTTTGTAGGAGTTTGTGCCATTACCGTATTGAAACCAAACAGTAGGATACTAATTTTAATAAGAAATAGCTGTTTTTTCAATGGAAATAATTTTCGCCAAATTTATGAAAAAGGATGCAATGCTACTGCAAATTATGATTTATTTATAAATTGAAATTATTGCGCTTATTTATTAGGCTTCAATGTCAATTTTAAAACGGCAAATCCAACAAGTGCTGCTGTAGAAGAAGCAATTAAAATAGCGATTTTTGAATTAACAATATCAGTGTCATTATCAAATGCTAATAGCGTGATGAAAATAGACATTGTGAAGCCAATTCCGCCTAAAATACCTGCGCCTAAAATGTATTTCCATTGCAAACTTTTTGGTAAAATACATAAGCCTAATAATACTCCTAAGTAGGAAATAATCCAGATTCCTAAAGGTTTCCCGATGATTAAACCGAAAAGAATTCCGATGCTATTAGGATGCGTTAATCCTTCGTGCCAATCGGTATTTATTATGACACATGTATTCGCCAAGGCAAATAAGGGCAAGATTATAAAAGCAACAGGTTTGTGCAGCAGGTGTTGCAGTTTATAGGAAATAGTTGCATTTGTTCCATCACCAAATGGAATTACGAATGCTAATAAAACTCCAGTAATTGTTGCATGAACCCCAGAATTTAGCATGAAATACCACATTAAAATACCACCGATTAGGTACGGAAAAAAATGATTCACTTTTAATCGATTTAGCAAAAACAACACACCCATTATTCCTAATGCGATTCCTAAATTTAAAAATGAAATTGTTGAAGTATAAAAAACAGCAATGATTATTATTGCTCCTAAATCATCAATTACGGCAAGGGCAGTAAGGAATATTTTTAAGGATGTTGGTACTCGATTTCCCAAAAGTGATAAGATTCCAATTGCGAAAGCTATGTCAGTTGCCATTGGAATTCCAGCACCTGATTGGGTTGAAGTTCCACTATTAAAATACATAAAAATAAGAGCCGGTACAATCATGCCTCCTAAAGCCCCAAAAAGTGGTAACGCTGCTTTTTTTAGTGTTGAAAGTTCACCGATATACACTTCTCGTTCTAATTCTAAACCTATTAAAAGAAAAAAAATAGTCATTAACCCGTCGTTAATCCAGTGAGTAAGACTGTGATTTCCGATGGCAACATTCCAAATTTGAAGGTATTCCGTTTGAAAAATAGAATTGGCGAAAAGCAATGATAATAATGTAGCAAAAATTAAGATGATTCCTCCTGCTTTTTCACTGTCAAAAAATGATTTGAATAAATTGGTTTCTTTCATAATGATAGTATTCTAAAGACAAAACGCCTTGATTTCTCAAAGCGTTTCTTTTTTTATTTTAGTATTGTTTGCTTTCTATCAGGGCCTACCGAAACTATTTTAATAGGGACTTCAACTTCGGTTTCAATGTATTCAATATATGCTTTTAGTTCAATTGGCAATTGATCATAAGTAGTTAAGCCAGTTAAATCAGCTTTCCATCCTTTGAATTCTTTGTAAATAGGAGTTACATTTTCGGGTTCGATATTGTAAGGTAAATGAGAAATTGTTTTTCCTTTGTAGTCGTATTCAGTACAAACTTTTAACGTTTCAAAACCCGATAAAACATCACCTTTCATCATCATTAATTGAGTAACGCCATTTACTTGAATGGCATATTTTAACGCTACTAAATCGAGCCATCCGCAACGTCTTTGTCTTCCGGTAACGGATCCAAATTCATTTCCAACTCGTGCCATAGTGGCTCCAGCTTCTTCGAAATCCTCTGTTGGAAACGGTCCGCTTCCTACTCGGGTGGTATAAGCTTTGAAAATACCATATACTTCTTTTATTTTATTGGGCGCAATGCCAAGACCAGTGCATGCTCCGGCAGCAGTAGTGTTTGATGAGGTGACAAAAGGGTAAGTTCCGAAGTCAACATCTAGCAGCGAGCCTTGAGCTCCTTCGCACAATATTGATTTACCAGCTTTTTGAGCTTGATGCAAATACTCTTCGCTATCAATAAAAGTCAGTTGCTTCAACTCGTCAATTGCTTCAAAAAACTCCACTTCTAACTCGGCTAAATTATATTGAATAGCAACATCATAAAATTTAATCATTGCTTCATGTTTGTCAGCTAGAGCTCGGTACCGTTCTTTGAAATCTACTAGTTCAATATCGCCAATACGCAACCCGTTTCTTCCTGTTTTATCCATATAAGTTGGTCCAATCCCTTTAAGGGTAGAACCAATTTTTGCTTTTCCTTTGGAAGCTTCTGATGCGGCATCGAGTAGGCGGTGGGTTGGTAAAATTAAATGAGCTTTTCTTGAAAGTATTAGTTTATTTTTAATGTCAATATTGAATTGTTGTAATCCTTCTATTTCTTTTTGAAAAACAACTGGGTCTATAACTACACCATTTCCAATTACATTTATTGAGTTTTTATGAAAAATACCAGAGGGTATGGTTCTTAAAACGTGTTTTATTCCGTCAAATTCTAGTGTATGACCCGCATTTGGTCCTCCTTGAAAACGTGCAATAATATCGTATTTTGAGGTAAGCACATCTACAATTTTCCCTTTACCTTCGTCTCCCCATTGTAATCCTAGTAATAAATCTACAGTCATTTTTTATTGTTATTTTCTGATTTTTTCAGTTGCTTTAAAGTGCAATAATTAGAGTTGTTGTTTTTTGTTTCCGTATAAATATAAGGAGTGATTATGAATTTCAATGTCAAAAATTTCTTCGATTGTTTTCTTAATCATCTGAATTCTTGGATCGCAAAATTCGATTACTTCGCCTGTATCGGTCATTATAATATGATCGTGTTGTTTGTCAAAATAGGATTTTTCGTAATGGGCTTGATTTTGACCAAATTGATGTTTACGAACTAAGGCACAGTCAAGAAGCAATTCGATTGTATTGTACAAAGTCGCACGACTAACCCGATAGTTTTTGTTTTTCATTTTGATGTACAAATTTTCAATATCAAAATGTTCTTCGCTATCATAAATTTCCTGAAGTATCGCATAGCGCTCAGGAGTTTTTCGGTGTCCTTTTTTTTCAAGATAAAGTGTAAATACATTTTTTACAATTTCTTGATTTTTAGTGTTATCAATAGATATTAGTGTCATAGTTCGCAAAGATAATCAAATTGTACCAATGTCAAAAGGCAATTGAATTACATTAATAAATTTTAGTTTTTATATACTCTTGTCACCTTATCAACCCCATCAATTTTTTTAATATTGTCAATTAATTTTTTCAAAATGGTATTGTTTGGGACAATTACAGCTACCGTTCCATTGAAAATACCCGCCTCGCCACTTAGCGATATACTTTGTATGTTTACGTGCATATTATTTGAAATGACTTTAGTTAATTCGTTGGTTAAACCGAGCGTATCCATTCCTGTAATTTCTAGGATGGCTTTAAATTCTTGTTGACTAGAATCGATCCATTTTGCTAAAATTATTCGATAGGCATAATTAGATTGTAAGCTGATGGCATTTGGACAATCTTTTTTATGAACTTTTATCCCTTCATTTATTGTAATAAATCCAAAAACAGAATCGCCTGGGATAGGACTACAACAACTCGATAGTTTATAATCTAACTTATCTTGGTCTATTCCGAAAACAAGTAAATCATAATTACTACTAATTTCTTGTTTTTGGATTATTTCAGTCTGATATTGTGGAGTTCTCTTGATTCTGCTTTTGAAAAAATTGAAAAGTGTATTACTTTTTAGGGCAGCAAATTCTTTAAGTTGTTGATTTTCAATGGAACCAATTCCCACTCGATAAAATAAATCCAAACTAGTTTTTAATTTGAAAAAATTGACTAATTCGTTAACTGTATTTTCACTTAAATTAATTTTTAGGTGTTTTAATTTACGAGTAAGAATCTCTTTTCCTTCCTCGGCGGTCTTTTTTGTATTTTCATTTAATACATTACGTATTTTATTTTTTGCTCTTGAGGTAGTCACAAAATCTAACCAATGGGAAGTCGGTTTTTGATTTATTGAAGTAATTATTTCAATTTGGTCTCCACTTTTTAAAACATAATTTAACGGAACTAGTTTTCCATTTACTCTTGTTCCTCGGGTTCGAACTCCAATTTCAGAGTGAATGCTGAAAGCAAAATCGAGCGAGGTAGCTCCTTTGGGTAATGATTTTATTTCTCCTTTAGGTGTAAATACGAAAATCTCTTTGGCGTATAAGTTCATTTTAAAATCTTCAACAAAATCAACGGCATTGGTTTCTTGATTTTCCAAAGCTTCTTTTAGCAAGTTCAACCAAACATCTAAACCACTTTCTTCTGTCGCGCCTTGTTTGTATTTATAGTGAGCTGCATATCCTTTTTCGGCAATTTCATCCATGCGTTCACTTCGCACTTGAATTTCAACCCATCGCCCTTTTGGACCCATAACGGTAATGTGTAACGCTTCATAACCAGTCGATTTTGGAGAGGAAATCCAATCCCTTAACCGACTAGGACTTGGTCGATAATGGTCGGTAACAATAGAATAGATTTTCCAAGCAACAAACTTTTCGTCATGTGGATTTGATTTGTAAACAATTCGTAAGGCAAACTTGTCAAATACTTCGTCAAAACTTACATTTTGAGCTTGCATTTTTCTTCTGATTGAATAAATAGATTTTGGTCTTCCTTTAATATTGCATTCTATTCCTTCTTCAGTAAGTGATTTTTTTAAAATAGTTGAAATACCTTTTATGTATTCGTCTTGTTCTTCTTTAGTTTCTTTTATTTTACTAACAATATCATTATAAACTAACGGTTCAGTATATTTAAGACCTAAATCTTCTAATTGTGTTTTGATGTTGTAAAGCCCCAATCGATGGGCTAGGGGAGCATATATGTATAAGGTTTCTGAGGCTATTTTGGTTTGCTTATTTTCTGCCATTGCATCCATAGTTTGCATATTGTGCAGTCGGTCGGCAAGTTTAATTAGAATAACTCGTACATCATCATTGAGTGTAAGCAGCATTTTTCTAAAATTTTCTGCTTGCATGGAAACATTGAGGTCTTTTTGTACTTGAGCGATTTTAGTTAATCCTTCAACGAGCTGTGCTACTTTTGGATTAAATTGTTTTTCGATTTCGTCGATGGTAACATCAGTGTCTTCTACTACATCATGAAGTAATGCTGCAGCTATGGAAGTTGCTCCTAAACCAATTTCCGAAGCAACAATTTTTGCAACTGCAATTGGGTGAAAAATATAGGCCTCACCTGATTTTCTTCGTTGCTCCTGATGGGCTTCGACTGAGAAATCAAAGGCTTTTCTGATGAGTTTTTTATCTTCAGGAGTTAAAGTTTGGTAACTTATTCGTAGTAACTCTTTGTATTCTTGGGCAATTGCTTTATTTTCTTTTTCAATATCAATTTCTACCATATTTCTGACAATCAATGCCTAAAAGTAGTCATAACAAATGAAGTGTGCAAGTAGTATTATTGTTTAATTAATTTTTTTTCAGGTAGAAGGATTTCGCTTCTTATGTTTTGATTTTATTAGACAAAATTGCGTTGACGTTTTGCTTCAAAAAGTACGATTGCGGCTGCTACCGATACATTCATAGAATCTATAATCCCTTGCATTGGAATAATTATGTTTTGAGTCGCTTCGTTTCGCCATTCTTCAGAGAGACCTGTTGCTTCTGTACCTACCACAATCGCGGTGGGTAAAGTATAGTTTTCGAGATGATACTGATTGGCGTTTTGTAAGGTGGCCGAAAAGAAGTTAATTTTCTTTTCTTTCAAAAAGGCAATAATTTCGGTAGTTGTCCCAACAGCGATTTGATTAGTGAATAAGCAACCCACACTGGAACGAATAATATTTGGGTTGAACAAATCTCCTTTGGGGTTTGCGATGATTACAGCGTCCAGATTGGCAGCGTCAGCCGTCCGTAACAAGGCGCCAATATTGCCTGGTTTTTCTGGAGCTTCTACAACTAAGAGTAGTGGATTTTCTTTTAGTATTAAGTCGGATAATTTATAACTTTTCGTTTTTGCGATAGCAATGATTCCTTCTGTAGTATCTCTGTAAGCTAATTTTTCAAAAACCGCATGATTGATCTCGATAATTTCGTTAAAATCTCCTATATTATTTATAGTTTCAATCGAAATTATTTCTGGTAAAAACAAGACAACCTCAATTTCAAAACCTCCTTTTACCGCTAATGAAATTTCTCGTTGACCCTCAATCACAAATTTACCCAAAGCTTTTCGAGTCTTTGCTTTTTCTTGTAATTGAATCAATGATTTTATTAATGGGTTTTGTATTGAAGTAATCTGTTTCAAAAGTTTCATGTCTTTATTTTGTACAAAAATAATCTATTTAATTTTTTAAAATCAAGTATGCAGGATAATAGTAGTTCATACTAGTTTTTGTTGTTATCGAGTTAAATATAAATACCCAACTAGTGGTTCAGGATAACTAGGATCATTTAGCTCAATTGAATAAAAGTAAGTCCCCGCCGGAATTTCGTTAGAATCAATTAAGAGTCCTTGATTTGGAATTCCATCCCAATCTGGGGTATTATTATTTCCTTTCCAAACCAAAACTCCCCATCGATTGTAGATTGAAGTGGAATAATTCAGAAAAACATTCCGCAATCCCTTTACAAAAAATGTTTCATTAAATCCATCTCCATTAACGGATACAAAATTATAAACCACAGGGGGGCAGTTTTTGGTGAGTAATTGAAAAGAAGTAAATTCGACACAATGTTCGTTTTCTATTCTAACGTAAATTGTTGTTGGAGAGCTACTAGTGATATAATTCGAAGTATTACTTATGAAATTGATGTTATTTTCCGCATCCGATAGAGTTGAAAAGTAGCGAATAATGTCAGTTGTGGTTATTTTTATTTGGGTATCATATGAGGAAAAATCAAAAGTCCCTTTTCCAAATCCTTCATTACAGGAAATTAAATTTTCAGGAGTTCTATAGATTGGCGCTTGCCATAAAGTCACTTCGTCACTATCGATATTGTTATCTTCAAGTATCTCCAATACGATTCCAGATCCATTTCCAGCATCATCAACTACGACTTTTAGTGTAAAATTTAAGGAAACAGTTGCTGGAATTGATAGTAAAATTTGGTTCGTTTCGCTCCCATCAATAGGGATGGTAGTACTTGTGGTGGTGCTTTGTAGCAGTAACGAATCAGCGTAAAATGCAATGGGTGTGCCTGAAGGAAGCGATTTGGTACAATTGGTATTTGAAACCGTGTAATCAACGGCGATTTCTCTCGAATCACAAGAAAAATTTAAAACATGATTTATAGCGATAGTTGCATCGGGCAATTGACTATTTAGTTTGGTAACAATAGCATTTATCATTACAAAATCTTGCCCTGAAGTAAGCTCAATTAAAGCAGAATTATCTCCAATTGCGATATTGTTTTGAATCGAATATACATCTAAATCCATGTTGTACAATGTATTCGAATTAGTAAAACTATTGGTGCCGTTAAACGCATTGTTCACTGGGTTTAGCGGAAGATTTTCTATCGGATTTCCATTAATGCTTAAGGTTTCATTTACTTGAATTCCAACATCACCTTCCCAGGCTAAAAAACCAATTTTAGCTCCTTCATTATCAATTACATCCAAGCTGTTTAAGGTAATACTTATTGCATCGGGAACTCCTTGAAGCCCATCATAAACATTCAATTGATTGAGTGGAAGTGAATTGTTTTTATAAATTACAATTATTGCCCAACCCGCAAAGTTGGTTTTTCGCTGAAAGTGTTGAGCTAAAAATGGGGAAACATCAAAATCAGAAACGGTATATTGACCATTTCCAGTAGTTTGAATTTGTGAGGTAACCTCTTTAAAAGCACTAAAATAGTCATAGGTAACGCCATTAATGATTCGCTGATGTGTAAAATTTCTCTCAGGCGCGTGAGTTTGATTATTTAGTTTAATATCAAAATCTCCAGTGCCAGAGCCCGCCCAATATAGAAATGCTTTTTCAATAACATCTCCCGAATTTAATGTTAGTGTTGCCGCGGATGAGGTTGAAATAACCGGGGTTGTTTGAAATGTGTTTTCTTGCGTGTTTAATGTATTCCCAAAAAAAACAAAATCAAATCTTCCATTAAATTGTTGGTATAACGAAACATCTTGCCCTTTTGAAGTCCATGGAAACAAGCATGTTATGCAGAATAAAATAAAAGTGTATTTTTGTTTCAAAGGTTATTTATTATCATTTAAAAATACACAATAATTTTTAAAAATCTAATTTTATAAAAAAATAATTAGAATAGGAAATAATTGTTTAATTTTCCAAAGTTAAATCTGCATCTTGAAAGAGTATACCGTTAAGCAATTCGAACCTCAATACCGATCAGACTGGAACGCTTTTGTGAGCCAGGCTAAAAATGCTAGTTTTTTGTTTCAAAGGGATTTTATGGAGTATCATCAAGATCGTTTTCATGACTTCTCTTTGCTTGTATTTGATAAAAAAAAGATCGTTGGTGTTTTACCTGCAAATCGGGTTGGAACTACAGTTTATTCTCATCAAGGTCTTACCTATGGGGGGCTAGTACTGTCACAAAATTCAAAATTATATGACGTCATTTATATTTTTAAAGCACTTTTAGATTATTTGAATAAAAACGAAATTGAATCATTGCAATTGAAGTTAATTCCGTCGATTTATTGTGATACTTTTTCCGACGAAATCAATTATTTGATGTACGTGTGCAAGGCAAAATTAATCATGAAACACAATCTATCTGTAATTAATTTGACTCAGGATTTGACCATTTCAAAATCAAGAAAACAGTGCATCAGTCGAGGAAAAAATCAAAGTTTATGGATCAAGGAAGAACATTATTTGACTGCTTTTTGGAATCAACTATTAATTCCAAATTTGGAACAAAAATACCAGTCTAAGCCAGTTCATTCTTTAGAAGAGATGATGAATTTGATGCAAAAATTTCCCCATGAAATTAGGCATTT
>JBIHZQ010000110.1:0-5856 GCA_044231345.1 Flavobacterium sp. | reverse complement strand
AATCGTAAGCGTAATTTATGTTTTGGCTAACTTGATGTATTTGGCAGTAGTGCCGCTTCAAGGCATTGCAACTGCTGAATCAGATCGGGTAGCGGTGGTGGCTTCTCAAAATATTTTTGGCGAAATAGGCACCGTTATCATTGCCGTGATGATTATGATTTCCACTTTTGCTTGTAACAATGGTTTGATTATGGCGGGTGCTCGGGTCTATTATACAATGGCGAAAGACGGATTGTTTTTCAAAAAAGCAGCGGTTTTAAATGAGTCAAGTGTGCCTTCATGGGCTTTATGGGCGCAATGTTTTTGGGCGTCGGCGTTATGTTTAACAGGAAAATATGGAGATTTATTGGATTTTGTTGTGATTATCGTTTTGATTTTTTACATCCTTACCATCTACGGAATAGTTATCCTTCGCAAGAAAATGCCTAATGCTGATCGACCTTACAAGGCTTTTGGATATCCATTTTTGCCAATGGTGTATTTGATTGTTGCAACGGCCATCTGTGTCGCCTTATTAATTACGAAAACGAGTACTTGCGGTTGGGGAGTTTTAATTATGTTAATTGGAATTCCGATTTATTATTTTATGAAAAAGAAAGAGGTTTAAAGTTTAAAGTTTAAGTAATAAAAAATCCGTTTCAGTATAAATGAAACGGATTTTTTTGTACTCATCAGTCAATAACCACTAATAATACGTAAATCGTCTTACTTTAGCAATATATTTCGCCAATCGAATTACTTGGTGGCTGTAGCCGTATTCATTGTCGTACCAAATGTAAAGTACGATATTTTTGCCGTCAGCTGAAACAATTGTTGCATTACTATCGTAAATTGAGGGTGCTGAAGTTCCAACAATATCGGAGGAAACTAATTCATTATTCAATGAATATTTTATCTGTTCTACCAATTCGCCTTCTAAAGCATATTTTTTCATAATGGCATTGATCTTAGCAATGGTGGTCGTTTTTTTGATTTCTAAATTTAAAATCACCAAAGAACCATTTGGCACAGGAACCCGAATCGCATTGGAAGTTAATTTTCCTGTCAAACTTGGTAGCGCTTTTGCAACGGCACTTCCAGCTCCCGTTTCGGTGATGACCATATTTAGCGCTGCGGCTCTTCCACGACGGTATTTTTTGTGCATGTTGTCTACTAAATTCTGGTCGTTGGTATAAGCGTGGATGGTTTCTAAGTGCCCTTTTACAACACCCAAAGTGTCCTCAACCGCTTTTAAAATTGGAGTGATTGCATTGGTAGTGCATGAAGCTGCAGAAAAAATAGCTACCGTATCTGGATTGTATTCGTTGTGGTTTACTCCATGAACTATATTTGGTACGCCTTTTCCAGGGGCGGTCAATAGCACTTTTTCGGCACCAATTGATGTTAGATGTCTTTTTAGCGCTTCTTCTGTGGTGAAAGCACCTGTGTTATCAATAATTAAGGCGTTGTTAATTCCAAATTGGGTATAGTCAATCTCTTCTGGGCCATTGGCAGTAATCACATGAACGGTTGTACCATTGATGATGAGCGAATTGTTTTTCACATCGGCCACCACCGACCCTTGAAAATCCCCGTGAATGGAATCGTAACGAAGTAAGGAGGCTCTTTTTTCTAGACTACTGGCATCGTTTTTATCCCGAGTGACAATGGCTCGTAGTCGCAGTTGATCTCCTTTTCCTGTTTTCGACATTAATTCTCGCGCTAACAAACGCCCAATTCTACCAAACCCATAAAGGACTACGTCTTTTGGAATGATTTCGTCTGCATTTTTGGCATTTTTTAATTTGTCAATTACAAAGGCTTTGACATTGTGGTATTTATCGTTGTCCAATTGGTATTCATACGAAAGTTTACCAATGTCTAGTTTTGAAGGCGGTAGGTCTAATGATAATATCGCTTTTGCAATTTCGACCGTATCAAATAAGTTGATGGGTTTGCCAACAAATTCTCCAGCATACTGATGAAGATTGATGATTTCGCTCACGTTTTTATCGATTAATTGGTTTCTAAAAAGGACCATTTCGATGGATTTGTCATACCAAAGTTCACTAATAATAGTGATAAATTCTACGCCTGATTTTCGTCTGTCTGCTTGGAAAGCGACCTCTTTTTCGTAATTATTGTGGATCATTTTTATATAAAATAGAAATTATTTGTGCTGTTATCATGTGCAAAAGTACTTATTTCAATCGATTTCGTAGCGTGTTTCTAAAAAAAATAATAAAAAAAACCATCTTGTAGTTCAGATGGTTTTTGTAAAATAAAATTTTGATGAATTAAAGAATTAACCGAATGAGTTGTCCGTTTTTTGTTATCATTTCAATTTGGACTCCATTTCCTTGTTTCTCAGATAAAATTCGTGAGACGGTTTCTACGTTGGTAGCTTTTTCGTCATTAATTTTTAAAATTATACCTCCAATTAAATCAGATGCGTATCCGTTTAATTTCTGATTGTCAATGTCTTTAATTTTTACTCCGTAATCAATTTTGAATTTCTTTTTATCAGCGGCATCAACTTCTTCTAACTGAAGTCCATTGTATTCAAACGAGTTGAATTCTTGCTTGGTAAGAGTAACCGGGACTACTAATTTTTTTTCAGCTCTAATTAAAGTAACATTTACTACGTCTTTTGGTCGTTTTGTATTGATGTAGCCTGATAATTCAGCAAAGGTGGTAATCGCTTGGTTGTCTAATTTTACTACAATATCACCTTTTTGAATGCCTGCTTTCTCGGCACCAGAATTTCTGGTTACTTTATTCACATAAAATCCTTCGGTTTCTTTTACGCCTAATTCCTTTGAAGTGGCATTATTCAACTCGCCTCCTTCAATTCCAAGAACTCCCCTTTGTACGTTTCCAAACTCCATAATGTCTTGAATAATTTTACGAGCATTATTCGATGGAACGGCAAACGAGTAACCTACATAGGAGCCTGTCATTGAAGAAATCATGGTGTTAATTCCGATAAGCTCTCCATTGGTATTGACCAAGGCACCACCGCTATTCCCTGGATTTACCGCGGCGTCTGTTTGTATGAACGATTGAATGCCACTGCTGCCTATATTTCTGGCTTTTGCCGATATTATTCCCGCAGTTACAGTTGAGTTAAGATTGTATGGATTTCCAACTGCCAGTACCCATTCGCCTACTTTTACCTGATCCGAATCTGCAAATGTGGAGTAGGCTAATTTTTCTGGGGCTTCAATTTTTAGTAAAGCAATATCCATTTTTGAATCGGTGCCAATTAATTTTGCCTTATACGCTTTTTTGTTGTTTAAGGTAATTTCAATTTCAGAAGCATCTTTGATTACGTGATTATTAGTAACAATGTAGCCGTCTTCCGAAATAATAACGCCTGAGCCTGTTCCCACTTGTTCTTGTTGTTCACCGCCTTTATAGCCATAAAAAAATTCTAATATCGGATTAGTAATCGTGCGATAGGAAACATTTTTTACGTGAACTACGGTGTGAACCGCCTTGTCTGCAGCGATTGTAAAATCAGCGCTTTCTGGAACGAATCCGATTGTTTTTCCATAGTGTTCGGGTGCTAATGTTACCACTGATTTTGGACTTGAAAAATAGCCTTCAGTATCAAATAATAGCTTGTAGGCTCCGAGCGTGGTTACTCCACTGAGTAATGACACTAAAAATAAATTTGAAAATTGTTTCATTTTTTTTATTATTATTTGGGTTTTCAGTGAAGTAAAATTATAAAAAGTTAGTTTTGGTGCTATCGGCTTTAACGCTCGTTTAACAATGATTAACTTTTCATTAATAATTGTACTTTTGTATTTCATAAGTGCAACCATGAAAATTAATTTTATAAAATACCAAGGAACAGGAAATGACTTTATTATGATTGACAATCGTCAATTATTTTTTCCAAAGGACCATGTTGCCTTAATTGCTCAATTGTGTGACCGAAAATTTGGAATTGGGGGCGATGGACTAATTTTGTTAGAAAATGATGCTACTTCCGATTTTAAAATGGTCTATTTTAATTCCGATGGCAATCAAAGCACGATGTGTGGCAATGGAGGAAGATGTTTGGTGGCTTTCGCCAATAAGCTTCAGATAATTGACCAATCTGCTACTTTTATGGCAATTGATGGTTTACATCATGCTACAATCTCAAAGGACGGCATTGTTTCATTACAAATGAAAGACGTAACTTTAGTAGCTAATTCATCCGATTATGTTTTTTTAGATACCGGTTCGCCGCACCATGTTCAATTGGTTTCCGATTTAATCCATTTGGATGTAAAGGGTAAAGGTGCCGCAATTCGATATAGTGATTTATATGGAAAAGCGGGAGCCAATGTCAATTTTGTGGAGCAAATAAATCCTACTGCTTTTTCGATTAGAACTTACGAAAGAGGCGTGGAAGATGAAACGTTGTCTTGCGGAACTGGGGCTACTGCTACTGCAATTGGAATGCATTTTTTAGGAAAAACTAACGCTAATTCGGTAGCGATAAAGGTCAAAGGAGGTCAATTAGTCGTTTCATTTAAATACGAAAATGGAATTTATTCTAACGTGTTTCTGATGGGGCCAGCTGTTTTTGTTTTTGAAGGAATTATTACAATTTAAAACTATTATTTTGAACACTTTAAAGGGAAAAACAGTTTATTTACGGGCTTTAGAACCTAATGATTTAGAGTTTGTTTACGCCATGGAAAACGATGAATCCATATGGGAGGTCAGTAATACTCAAACCCCATACAGTCGATTTTTGATTCGTCAGTACCTTGAAAATGCCCATCAAGACATCTACGAGGCTAAGCAATTGCGATTAGCGATTTGTCGTGGAGAAGATTTTCCTGCGATTGGGTTAATTGATTTGTTCGAATTTGACCCCAAGAACAAACGGGCTGGAATTGGGATTGTCATAAAAAATGAAGGAGATAGAAGTCAGGGAATTGGCTCTGAGGCACTGGAGTTGTTACTCAATTATGGCTTCAAGAAGTTAAATTTACATCAATTATTTGCTAATATTAACCCTGAAAATACTTTAAGTATCCAACTTTTTTCTAAATTTGGATTTCAAGAAATTGGTACAAAAAAACAATGGAATTTGGTAGAAGGAGTTTATAAAGATGAAACACTTTTCCAATTGATAACAACAAAATAAACGACACATTTTGAACGTAAAAAAAATAGCTACAATCGCCTCTGTATTGATAATTATTGTCCTTATGGGATATGGTTTTAAATTATATAGAGATATTTTTTCTGAAAATACAAAATTTACTGAGAGTGAATTATTTGTCCACATTCCATCAGAATCAAATTACGAACAAGCAAAAAAAATTATTAGCAACTATGTTGAAAACATGGATCATTTTGAGACGGTAGCCTCTAAACGGTCGTATATATCTAACGTGATTGCCGGTCGGTTTTTACTCAAAAAAGGAATGAATAGTTTTGAATTAGTTACCGCTATGCGCCAAAATATCCCCGTGAAGCTGGCATTTAACAACCAAGAGCGATTAGAAAATTTTGTTGGTAGAGTCAGTTCTCAAATAGAAGCGGATAGTTTGTCTTTGATGCAATCGTTCACCGACTCTACTTTTTTGGCCGAAAATGGGTTTACGAAAGAAAACGTGATAAGTATTTGTATCCCTAATACATATGAATTTTACTGGAATACTTCTGCTGAAAAATTTAGAACGAAAATGAATAAGGAGTATCGAAAATTTTGGAATAAAGAACGAGTTGAAAAGGCTTCGAAAATAGGGATGACTCCAGTTCAAGTCACTACATTAGCCGCTATTGTTCATAAAGAAACCGTCAAAAAAGACGAACGACCTCGTGTAGCTAAAGTGTATTTAAATCGCCTAAAATTAGAAATGCCTC
>JBIHZQ010000003.1:0-46653 GCA_044231345.1 Flavobacterium sp. | reverse complement strand
ACTTCCTACAACTTGATTTATTAGAAAAATATATGGTGGTTCTAAATCCTATTTTTTTTTTAGTGAAATACTTTTAATTCTTCTTTTTATGAATAAAGTCCACTTATCTTTGTAAAAAATAGATACATGTCAAATTCGTTTTCAAAACTAGGAATTGCCTCACCGCTGCTTACTAGTTTAGCCCAATTGCAAATTACCGAACCAACAGAAATTCAACAAAAAGCAATTCCGATACTTTTAAATAACACCGTTGATTTTATAGGAGTTGCTAAAACTGGAACTGGTAAAACAGCAGCTTTTGGATTACCTATCTTGCAATTAATATCGGTAGAAAACCCAAGTATACAAGCAGTTATAGTAGTTCCAACAAGAGAATTAGGCAAGCAGATTAAAACTAATCTAACAGAATTCTCCAAGAATATTCCTGAAATAAGAATAGTTGAAATTTGTGGAGGTTCTCCAATAAAACCTCAAATTGAACAGTTGAAAAATCCAACTCACCTTGTTATAGCAACTCCAGGACGATTAATTGATTTAATTAAACGAGATGCAATAAATATCAAAACCGCTGCTTATTTGGTGTTAGATGAAGCGGACGAAATGATCACTATTTTAAAGGATAGTCTTGATGAAATTGTGGCTGAAATGCCAAAAAATAAAAGGACTTTTTTGTTTACAGCAACGCTACCAGGTTCAATCAAACAGCTTATTCAGAATTATTTGTCAAAGAATAATTTAGAAGTACAAGTAAATATGAAATCAGTTGGAAATACTGCAATTATTCATGAATATAGTATCGTAGAACCAATTGAAAAGTTAAATGTTTTACTTCATTTTTTATCCTCAATGGAAGGAAAAAGAGGAATTATTTTTTGCAAAACGAAAGCAGCAGTAAATAAATTAGCCAAAAACTTAGCGATTAATAGGTTTTCATCGGGTGCATTGCATGGCAGTTTAACTCAACCAATTCGCGACCGCATTATGGGGCAATTTCGAGAGGGACATATCAATATCATTGTCGCTACCGACTTGGTTGCCAGAGGAATCGATGTTCAAGAAATTGCATTCGTGGTTAATTATCATTTACCAGATACTCCAGAAGCGTACGTTCATCGAAGCGGTAGAACTGCTAGAGCTGGTGCAGCGGGTTATTCATTAAGTATTTTACAACAAGAGGAACTTGTGGCATTGAATCAATATGAAAAAGATTTAGGTTTAAGTTTTTCGGTCTATCAAAAACCTAATTCTATAAGTATCGAAGAAAATAATTTGTACTTATGGTCTAAACAAATTTTTAAAACAAAACCGAATCAGACAATTACCTCCGAAGTTAAAGATAAGATTAAAACTGTTTTTCACCATTTAACTAAAGACGAATTGATAGAAAAACTAATTTCAAATCAATACCAACATATTAAAATCAATAATAATAATTAAGAGTATTTGAATTATAATTTATATTATGTAAAATAGAATTTTTAATTTATCATATCTTGTTACATTAGATAATAAATATTAAATTTACAAAGCCATAAAACACACCCACTATTCTATGAATACAATTGCGAATCGAGTAGCTGATTTTTTAAAAGATTATCCACCATTTACAGATTTAAGCTATGCTGAATTAATAGACATTTCAACGAATATTCGTGTGGTTAATTTAGAAAAAAATAAAACACTATTCCAAATTGATGACATACCGCACGATAGTTTTTATGTGGTAGCAAGTGGCTGTATCAATTTATTCATAATTTCTGATGCTGAAGAAGCTTTATTAAATCGTTGTCATATTGGAGATATTTTTGGCTTACGTCCTTTTTTTGCAAAAAATAATTACATGATGTCTGCAAAAGCTCGTGAAGAAACATTATTATATGCTATTCCTATTGCCATTTTTAGACCTTATGTTGCTCAGAATTCTGAGGTTTTAAATTTTCTTTTAGAGAGTTTTGCTACAAATACAAGCAACCCATCTGACAAAGTAAATAAAGGCAAATTCATCTCTGACACTGTTGTTGTATCCGAAAAAAAGTCAGAAATACACTATTTTCAGTCGTTATCTTATTCAAAATTACCGTTAGCCGTACTTTCAACTTCAATTATTCGTGATGTTGCTCAACTTATGTCGGATAATTTAATGGATAGTGTGTTGGTTCATCAAAATAATAATCCATTAGGAATTGTAACAGATGCTGATTTTAGAACCAAAATTGCTACTGGTCGGTATGCTATAACGGATGCTATTTCACGGATAATGTCGAGTCCAGTTGTCACGGTTCAACCAAGTATTTCTTTACCTGAAGCTCAATTAGTAATGCTTAAAAATAACGTAACACATTTATGCGTTACACAAGATGGCACCGAAAAAACTGCAATAAAAGGCGTCATTTCTCAACATGATTTAATTGTAGCTCAAGCGAATAATCCTGGGGTATTAATAAAAGAAATCAAAAAGGCTATAATGCCTAGTGAGTTGAAAATTATTCGTGAAAAACTTACGGAATTGATTCAGAACTCCATTTCAAAGAACATTCCTCTTCCTCAAATTACTAATATTTCCGGTGATATTACCATTGCAATAATGAAGCGTTCAGTTGAATTAGCAATTTTAGATTTAGGCTCTCCTCCTGCCAGATTTGCTTGGCTTTGTATCGGAAGTCAAGGTAGAAAAGAACAACTAGTTCTCACAGATCAAGACTCTATTTTAGTTTTTGAAGATGTAGCTCAAGACAAATACCGTGAGGTAAGAGATTATTTCCTAAAACTTTCCAACAGGGTTACAGTAATTGCTGAGAAAGTAGGATTTGAGTTTTGTAAAAATGACACAATGGCTAGTAATATGTTATGGTGTAAATCATTGAACGATTGGATAAAACAATATGAGACATGGATTAATACTCCAAGTAAAAAAAATGAAGTTCCGTGTAGTATTTTCTTTGATTATGAAATTGCATTTGGGGAACCATTGTTAGTCGAAAGCTTGGAAAGTAAAATCTTTTCATTGTTAAAAAACAACCAACGCTTTTTCGATTATTTAGGAAATGACACCTTACGAAAATTACCTCCTGTTAGTTTTTTTAAAAAGTTCAATGTAGAAGAAACTGGACTTAACAAAGATAAATTTGATATTAAAAACAGAGCCATTTTGTCGTTAGTTGACGGAGCTAGATTATTAGCATTAAGTTATAATATGAAAGGAATTCAATCGACTTATTTGAGATTTAAACAACTTTCAATACTGGATTCAAAGTTTTCTGAAGTATATCTTAGTTGTGCGGAATCGTTTTTAATACTTTCTAAAGTGCGAACACTAGAAGGGTTGAAAAATGAAAATTCCGGTCAATATATTAATTTAGAAGAACTAACAAAAGTAGACAAAGAAAGATTGAAAAATTCATTTCTTCCAATTAAAGAGTTGGAGGAACTAATTAAGGATAAGTTTCAACTTACACAATTCTCCTAATTATGATAGATTGGATAAAAAGTATTAATAGAGAATATCCTGATTTTTGGAATAAGTATGTTGCTTCTTTTGAAATTAAATCGAAGGAAAAACGTTATGTAATTATTAGTCTTACAAAATCGGGAACGAATACAGAAAAAGATGTAATTTATTCAATTGGCGGTATTGCAATGATTGGTGATAGTATTCTTATCAAGGATCATTTTGAAATAGTTTTACTTCAATATAAATTTCTTCATAAAAATGGATTATCAAATGAATTTATTGTTGAGAGTAAAAAAGAAAAACAAGTAGAGCCAACCGCCATCCAATCATTTATTGAATATATTGGCAACTCGACACTGATAGGGTATTCTGTACAAGAAGATATAGAAATGATCAATTTTGCTCTAGAAAAAATGCATTGCGGTAAATTAAAAAATGAGGCATTGGACATTTCAATTATGTATTCTAAATGGAAAGAGATTAATGAAAATTCGGAGGTAATTAGTCAATTATTCACCTTAATTAATTTACCAAAAAATACTTTGCTTAATTCTTCTGAAGATGCCTATTCAATAGCACTACTTTTTCAAAAATTAAAATCACGTTTAGGAATAAAATAATAAAAGCTATCTATGTAAGATAGCTTTATGTTGATTTATTATACCCTTTATAGTTTTCCTTCTTTTATTTCTTCTACAATTTCAGGATTTAATAAAGTAGTAATATCACCAAAATTAGTGAAGTCGCCTTCCGCAATTTTACGCAGTATTCTTCTCATAATTTTCCCAGAACGTGTTTTGGGCAATCCTGATACAAATTGAATTTTATCTAATTTGGCTATTGGTCCTATTTGATCAGAAATTAATTGGTTGATTTCAATTCGCAAATTATCTTGTTTTCTACCTTCGCCAATCTCTTTCAATATTACATAACCATACATTGCATTTCCTTTAATCTCATGCGGAAAACCAACAATAGCGCTTTCTGCTACTGCGGGATGTTCATTTATTGCATCTTCAATTGGAGCTGTGCCAAGATTATGCCCAGAAACGATTATTACATCATCTACTCTTCCAGTAATTCTATAGTAACCTACTTCATCCCGAAGTGCTCCATCCCCAGTAAAATATTTTCCTGGAAAAGCCGAAAAATAAGTGTCTTTATATCGTTGATGATCTCCCCAAATGGTCCTGGCAATTCCGGGCCATGGGAATTTGATACACAAACTACCTGTAACTTGATTACCTTCTATTTCATTTCGTTTTTCATCCATCAATACAGCTTGAATTCCAGGTAATGGTAAAGATGCGTAGGTTGGTTTTGTAGGCGTTACAAACGCAATTGGTGCAATCATAATTCCACCCGTTTCAGTTTGCCACCAAGTATCCACAACCGGGCAACGCTTCCCTCCTACGTGCGCATTGTACCAATGCCAAGCCTCTTCATTAATAGGTTCTCCAACGGAACCAATTACTTTTAAAGAACTTAATGGGAATTTTTGAACGTAATCTAAACTTTCTTTTGCCAAAGCTCTAATTGCGGTAGGTGCAGTATAAAATTGTGTTACTTTGTGTTTTTCGATAACTTCCCAAAAACGACTAAAGTCAGGATAAGAAGGAACTCCTTCAAAAATAACAGTGGTTGCTCCGTTTAGTAATGGTCCGTAAAGAATATACGAGTGTCCAGTAATCCATCCAATATCTGCGGTACACCAAAAGATATCGTTTTCTTCATAATTAAAAACATTTTTAAATGTGTAGGCGGTGTAGACCATATAACCTGCCGTTGTGTGCACCATACCTTTAGGTTTTCCTGTCGAACCCGATGTGTAAAGTATGAATAATGGATCCTCGGCATCCATTATTTCTGCTACATTATTATCAGATGCGACATCTAATAAAGGAGCAAGCCACAAATCTCTTCCTTCTATCATTGAAACTTTGGTATGGGTCCTTTTTACAACCAAAACCGTTTCTACCGATGGACAATTTTGCAAAGAATCATCAATTATAGATTTTAAATCAATTGATTTATTTCCACGAAACCCACCATCCGAAGTAATGACCATTTTACATTCACTGTCATTAATTCTCGCAGCAACCGCAGTAGCAGAAAAACCTGCAAAAACTACAGAATGAATAGCACCAATTCGCGCACAGGCTAAAACAGAAACCGCTAACTCTGGTATCATTGGTAAATAAATACACACTCGATCCCCTTTTTTAATTCCTTGCTCCCGAAGTACATTTGCCATTTTGCAAACGCGTTGATGTAAGTCGTTGTAGGTAATATGTTGAGCCACTTCATCAGGATTGTTTGGCTCAAAAATGATAGCTATTTTCGACCCTCTTCTTGCTAAATGTCGGTCAATTGAGTTTTTTACAATGTTAACTTTTGCTTCGGTAAACCATTTTATTTTAGCCTCAGCCATATCGAATTCCATTACTTTTTCCCATTGTTGGTACCAAGTAAAGTTTTCTTCCGCAATTTTTCCCCAGAACTTTCTAGGTTCTCTTATAGATTTGTTATAATGTTTGAAGTATTGTTCTAAATTATCAATTTTGTAGTAACTCATGTTTTTTATTTTAAAATATTTTAATATTTTCTCAAATATAAAAAATTGTAAGTCAATAATAACTGGAACGAGAATCTTATTATTAATTTCTATTGTAATCTTTAAAAAAGTTATGTTTTAATAAATATTGTTCTATTTTTTTATTTAATTTGTAAAAACTTACTATGCAATTCAATCCCAATGAAATCGAACATTCAGCCGTTTATAAGCTGATAACTGGTGCAATTATTCCGAGACCAATTGGATGGATTTCAAGTATTAGTGAAGACGGTATTCTCAATCTAGCTCCATTTTCCTACTTTAATGCTGTTGGCGATGACCCTCCTCACGTGATGTTCTCAACTGTTCATTCTAATAATACCAATAAAGACACACTTAATAATGTTTTGGCTACAAAGCAATTTGTAGTGAATATGGTTACAGAAGATTTGGTAGAACAAATGAATTTGACTTCGCAGCCCATTCCGCCTAACGAAAGTGAATTTGAATTGGCTGGCCTTACTCCTATTGCTTCTGTAAAAATAAAACCACCAAGGGTTAAGGAATGTAAAATCACAATGGAATGCGAAATGGTGCACCATTACTCTTTGGAAAATTCGAAATCGGGTGGAGCAACAATAATTATTGGAAAAATTGTGATGTTCCATATTGATGAAAGCGTTTTACTAGAGAATTATAAAATTAATTTAGAAATCTATAAACCTATCTCACGTTTAGCAGGTTCTAATTATTCAAAATTAGGAGAATTATTCTCCATAAAAAGATAGTATGAAAATAAGTATAATTGGTGGTGGCCCAGGTGGCTTGTATTTTTCAATTCTGACAAAAAAAGCAATGCCAAATTGCCAAATTGATATTTATGAACGCAATAAACCTGATGATAGTTTCGGTTTTGGTGTTGTTTTTTCTGACGAAACTTTAGGCGAATTCTTGAAACGTGACATGCAATCGTATGAATTAATCCGAAGTAATTTTGCCTACTGGGACGATATAATTATTGCTCGTGATGGCAAAGAAGTTAGCATAGCAGGCAACGGATTTTGCGGCTGTTCAAGAAAAACTTTACTACAATTACTACAACAACGCTGTATCGAAGAAGGAGTAAATTTGCATTTCGAGCAAAATGTCGATGACTTAAATAAATTCAAAGAATCCGATATTGTGATTGCATCTGACGGAATTGGGAGTGCCATTCGTACTCAATTTCAAAAAGAATTTGGAACAAAAATCACCTTAAAGAAAAACAGATTTGTTTGGCTTGGTTCTACAAAACCTTTAGGCGCTTTTACCTATTTTTTCAGAAATACACCCCACGGAATGTTTGTGGCTCACTCCTATCAATATGAAAAAGGAATGAGCACATGGATTTTCGAATGTTCGGATGAAACGTGGAATAAAGCTGGTTTTGAAGTCACAAATGAAACAGATACAATAGCTAAAATTTCCGAACTATTCAAAGAAGAATTGGACGGACATCCTTTGATTTCAAATAAATCTCATTGGAGACAATTTCCCCACGTTACAAATAAAAATTGGTTTCATAATAATATTGTTTTATTGGGCGATGCCAAAGCAACGGCTCATTATTCAATAGGTTCCGGTACAAAATTAGCAATGGATTCTGCAATTGGATTGTCAGATGCTGTGCTTGCAAATCCAAATGACGTTCAAGCTGCCTTTCGACAGTATGATAAATCCCGAAGAAATACTGTTGAAATGATTCAATATGCCGCAATCGTTTCATTAGATTGGTTCGAAAATATGGATCGAAATGCGCAACACGATTTTCAGCAATTTGCTTTTGGATGTATGACGCGTTCCAAAAAAGTGACTTTTGAGAATTTAGCGCTTCGAGACGCCTCGTTTCCTGAGAAAGTTTTGACTGAATTTAATGCGAATCTTGGAATTTCAGATTCAAAAACCCCTGCTGCTTTTACTCCATTTTCGTTGCGAAAAATGAAATTGGAAAACAGAATTGTAATGGCGCCAATGGGACAATATTCAGCCGAAAATGGATTGGTCAACAATTGGCATTTGGTTCATTATGGTGCTCGTGCAACTGGCGGCATTGGATTGATTTTAACCGAAATGACCGCTGTTTCAAAAACAGGACGCATCACTTTAGGTTGTGCTGGAATATGGAATGAAAATCAAGTGGTTGAGTGGAAAAAAATAACTGATTTTATTCATCAAAATAGTAATTCTAAAATCGGAATTCAATTGGGTCATTCAGGTCGAAAAGGCGCTGTAAATGTTCCTAATGTTGGTAATAATATTCCTTTAGAAAAGGAAAGTTGGGATTTAATTTCGGCTTCATCAATTGCGTTTTCATCTAAAAATGCTTTTCCAAAAGAAATGACTTTGGAAGACATGAACAAAGTGATTTCCGAATTTGTTCAAGCCACGAAAAATGCTGATGCAGCTGATTTTGATATGATTGAATTGCAAGCGCATCATGGATTTTTATTGGCTTCATTTCTTTCACCGCTTACCAATATTCGGAAAGATGAATTTGGCGGAAGTATCGAAAACAGATTGAAATTTCCATTGAACGTATTTTCCGAAATGAGAAAAGTTTTTAATCCAGACAAACCGATGTCGGTTAGGATATCCGCTTCTGATTGGGCTGAAAATGGAATTTCTGAAGAAGATGTTTTACAAATTGCCATTGCTTTTAAAACTGCGGGTGCTGATATAATCAATGTTTCCACAGGAAATACCGTCGAAAATCAAAAACCTTTGGTGGGAAGAATGTGGCAAACGCCTTTTTCTGATGCTATTCGAAATTCAGTTCACATACCAACAATTACAGCAGGCTACATTCAAGATATCGATCAAATAAATACTATATTATTAAATGGTCGTGCCGATTTAGTGGCACTTGGAAGGCCTTTATTATTAGATGCCAATTTTGTTCGAAATGCTCAAGCCTATGAACAATTCAAGGCAACGGATATTCCAAACCAATATTTGGCTGGAATTTCGCATTTGTATCCGTTTAAATCTGCCGAAAGAAAGCAACTGGAAGGAATGAGAAAAGCCTTGAAGCCAAAAAGCAATAAGCAATAAGTAGTTGTAATTATGAAATATTTTGAAGATAATTTTGCCCAATTTCATTTGCCAGACGAACAATTTCAGCCTGATTATTTATTAAATCATCCTAATTTTCAATTAGAGAATCAGTTAAATTGCGTGGAAAAACTACTTGATAGTCACATTAAAGAAGGTCGTGGAAATTCGGTAGCAATTCGGACTTTTAACGAGACTTGGACTTTTCAGGATTTATTTGATAAATCAAACCAAATTGCTCACGTTCTAGTAGATGATTTGGGATTGATTTCTGGAAACCGCGTTTTGATTAGGTCTGCCAATAATCCAATGTTTGTTGCGTGTTGGTTTGCCATTCTAAAAGCGGGCGGAATTGTAGTTGCCACAATGCCTTTGCTCCGAGAAAAGGAATTGGAAACCATCATTAATTGTGCAGAAATTTCTCACGCACTTTGTGATATTCGTTTGGAAGAAGCTCTTAATTCTATAAAATCTCCCTTCTTAAAATCGGTTTGTGTTTTTGATGGTTCTAATGAAACGAAATCAGAACTTGAAGGTTTAATGTCCTCAAAACCGAAGGAATTTTCTAATTTTCCAACATTTGCGGAAGCGGTATCAATCATCGGATTTACTTCTGGAACTACAGGTTTACCAAAAATGACGGCGCATTATCACAAAGATATTTTACTGATTTGTGAAGCGTTTCCAAAATATGCCTTGCAACCAAATTCAACTGATATTTTTACAGGAAGTCCGCCACTGGGATTCACTTTTGGCTTGGGCGGTTTGGTTTTATTCCCATTTTATTATGGCGCTTCAACATTTTTAATCGAAAAACCATCACCAGAAATATTGCTTAAAGCGATTGAGGATTTCAAAATAACCATTTGTTTTACCGCACCCACTGCCTGGAGAATGATTACTCAAAAAGTAACAGATTTCGATATTTCTAGCTTGCGCAAATGCGTATCTGCTGGAGAAAACTTGCCATTAAAAGTTTGGGAAGATTGGTACAATGCCACAGGATTAAAGATTATTGACGGAATTGGAGCTACTGAATTGCTACATATTTTTATTTCTTCTAATGAAGAAAATATGAAACCTGGCGCTACGGGATTACCAATTCATGGTTATGAAGCTAAAATTATAGATGAATCGGGCCATGAAGTTTCAGCTAATGAAATTGGAAGGTTGGCCGTTCGTGGCATTACGGGTTGTAAATATTTGAATCGCCCAGAGAAACAAGCCGAATACGTTCAAAATAAATGGAATATCACTGGAGATATTTTTAAAAAAGATGAAGATGGTTATTTTTGGTTCGTCGCTCGTGGTGATGATATGATAATTTCTTCAGGATATAATATTGCAGCTATTGAAGTAGAAAGCGTACTTTTGACTCATGATGAAATTCTTGAATGTGCCGTTGTAGGGATTCCAGATGAACATCGAGGAATGTTAGTTTGTGCCAATATTGTTTTAAAAAATCCCGCTTCCGCAAATGACGATCTGGCAAAATCCATTCAGGATTGGTTCAAACAAGTGGCAGCGCCCTATAAATATCCAAGGTTAATAAAGTTTCACGAAGTTTTACCAAAAACTGAAACAGGAAAAATACAACGATTTAAATTGAAATAGAAATATGAATCAACCATTTATCAAACAAGAACAAGTTCGATTCCAACATGTAGATTATGCTGGAATTGTATTTTATCCTCGCTATTTCGAAATGCTGAATTGCATTGTAGAAGATTTTTATGATGAAGCATTAGGTTTGCCCTTCAATCAAATGCACGAAACTGGCGGAATTCCAACAGTAGATTTGAAAGTACAATTTAAAAAACCAGCACGATTGGGCGAAGTGTTAACCAAATACTTTTGGATAAAAAATATTGGTGGAGCTTCACTCCTTTGCGGATTCAAATTTGAAAATGGACAAAAAGCAATTTGCCTCGAAGGAGAAGTGACTTTAGTAAATGTTGCTTTTACAGAAAACAGAAATATGATTAAAGCAGCGCCTTTTTCGGATCATATAAAAAACAAATTGGAAAAGTATTTGATTAAATAAGAGTCTGATTTCTAAAAACACATCTTTTAAAATAATTAAAATGGAATTTTCAAAATTCAAAGCTGCCACAGTTCAAACTTCGCCTGTTTTTCTAAATGCAGAAAAAACAATTGATAAAGCAATTGTATTTATTAAAGAAGCAGCTGAAAATGGCGCACAATTAATCGCTTTTCCTGAAGTATTTGTTTCAGGTTATCCGTATTGGAATTGGATTATGACGCCTGTTCAAGGAAGTAAATGGTACGAAAAACTATATAAAAGTGCCATAACTGCTGAAGGTTCGGAAGTGCAAAGAATTTGTGCTGCTGCCAAAGAATTTAACATTCATATCGTTATCGGTATTAATGAACGAGGACCAAGTTTTGGAGAAATATATAATACCAATTTAATTATTGATAATCAGGGAAATCTAATTGGGAAACACCGAAAATTAGTACCCACTTGGGCAGAAAAACTCACTTGGACTTCTGGAGACGGCTCGTCATTGAAAGTTTATAAAACAGAAATTGGTCCAATTGGAACTTTGGCTTGTGGCGAAAATACGAATACTCTAGCACGATTTGCATTGCTTGCTCAAGGCGAATTGATTCATGTTGCCAATTATATTTCGTTGCCAGTTGCTCCACCCGATTACGATATGGCAGAAGCAATAAAAATTCGTGCCGCAGCTCATTCATTTGAAGGAAAATTATTTACAATAGTTTCGTGCTCCACAATTTCTCAGGAAATTAAAGATGCTTTAAGAGAAGATGTTCCAAATGTAGATGAATTATTAACTCGGAAAAACTCGGCTTTCTCTGGATTCATCGGTCCAAATGGAGCTGTTATTGGGAATCCTTTAATTGATGAAGATGGAATTGTTTATGCCGATATTGATTTGGAAACATGCATCCAACCCAAACAAATGCACGATATTCTAGGTCATTATAATAGATTTGACATATTCGATTTACGAGTAAATACTGCACCTACAAGAAAAATTACATTTATTGATAATCACGAGGAGTTTAACAAAAAATAAGTATGGAAGCAAAACATTCAGACGACCAAATCGGTAGAGCTCGAGTTCAAAACACTCCTGAATTGGAACAATATTACAAAGATTTAGAACAATTAGGCGCTGGTGCTTTATGGACTGTTGCCAATGATATTGAACCTTGGGAACCAAGATCTTCTTCTGTTCCAATGCTTTGGAAATACGATGATTTGCGAGAATTAGTCTTGAAATCATCTGAATTGGTAACTCCGGAACAAGCAGGAAGACGTGTAGTTTATTTAGTCAATGACAAACGAAAAGATGTTAGTGCTGCTGTGGGTTGGTTGTACACAGGAATTCAAGTGACACGCCCCGGAGAAAGCACTTCGGCACACAAACACAAAGCTTCTGCACTTCGATTTATTATGGAAGGTGAAGGCGGCTACACAGTGGTTGATGGCAATAAAATTACGTTTGAAGTCAATGATTTCGTAATTACACCCAATTCCACTTGGCACGAACATGGCGTTGATGCCAATGGTAAAACGTGTATTTGGCAAGATGGTTTAGATATTCCTTTGGTAAATGCATTGGAAGCAAATGATTATGCTGTTTATGACGGCAAACAAGAGTTAAAAACCCCAGTCAATTATTCCCCAATAACCTTTGGTTGTGCTGGATTAATTCCTGCAGATGCCAATTGGGACAAACCCTATTCACCTTTATTCAAATATTCTTGGAAAAGCGTTTATGCTGCTTTGACTGAAGCGGTAAAGGTCAATGAAATTAATACTTTTGATGGGATTTTGATGCAGTATTCCAATCCGCAAACAGGTGGTCATGTGATGCAAACTATGGGAGCATCGATGCAATTATTACCAGCAAAATTTAAAGGAAAAGCACACAAACACACGGGTTCATTTGTTTACCAATGTGCAAAGGGTCGTGGCTATTCATTAATCAATGGAAAACGATTCGATTGGAAGGAGCGTGATATTTTCTGTGTTCCTTCTTGGGCTTGGCACGAACATATAAATCTTTCTGAAACCGAAGATGCTTGTCTTTTCTCATTTAATGATTTACCCGTTATCGAAGCGTTGGGATTATTTCAACAGAAAGAATTAGTGGAAAATGGAGGTTTTCAAGAAATTCAACAACAATAGCTTTTGCAATGCAATGTCATTAGAATTATAAATGGCAAATTCAATAGCAATAAGAAAATAACATCAATAATAATAAACTTAGCGAACTTTGCGGTTAAATTCAAACACATGAAATTACTTACTTACAAAACACAAACATCTGAATCGAGATTAGGGTTTATTCACAACAACCAAGTAGTTGATATGCAAGATTTTGGTGAAATAGCCAATTTTCCTTTACCAAATGATTTATTGGAATTAATCGATATGGGATTTGAAGTGATTGCCGAAATCAATTCATTAGTTGAAGATTCAAATCCAGCAGAAATAGCCGAAATCAGTTATTCTTTTGATGAAATTACGATTCTAGCTCCTATCGAAAAACCAAGAAAAAACATCATTGGAATTGGCTTGAACTACACCGAACACGTTGCGGAAAGTGCTCGAACATTAGACACAACAGGAAAATTACCACAAAAGCCGATTATTTTCTCTAAACCACCAACTACGGTTACTGGAACAAATACTGAAATTATAAAAAACACCAAACTAACCGAGCAATTGGATTGGGAAGTGGAATTAGCAGTAGTTATTGGCAAAAAAGGAAAATATGTTCCTAAAGAAAATGCTATGGATTATGTTTTTGGCTACACCGTTATCAACGATATTTCTGCTCGTGATTGCCGACGTGAAGGACAATGGATTGTATCGAAAGGTCAAGATACTTTTGCGCCAATGGGACCGTATTTAGTTACAAAAGATGAAATCGAAAATCCACATCATCTGAATTTATCTTTGACAGTAAATGGTGTAGAAAAACAAAATTCGAATACCCAATTTTTATTGTTCAACATTAATGATTTGATAAATGATTTGAGCACTGTTTTTACTTTAGAACCTGGAGATATTATTGCAACGGGAACGCCTTCTGGGGTTGGTGCTGGAAGAAGTCCGCAAGAATGGTTGTATGATGGCGATGTTATAGAATGTACCGTTGAGGGAATTGGAACGATTAGAAATACGGTTAAAGAGATATAGGTCACACCTAACCTAAGGGAGATTATAAATAACACTAATACATAGAGATTGCTTCGTGCCTCGCAATGACATTATGAAAAAATACAGAATAGGACAAATTGTTCCATCTTCCAATGTGACGATGGAAACCGAAATACCAGCCATTTTTCGTTCCCGTGAAACGATTTTACCAGAGCGTTTTACGTTTCATAGCAGTAGAATGCGAATGAAAAAAGTAACCAAAGAAGAGCTCGAAGCCATGGATGCCATGAGTTTGAAATGTGCACAAGAACTTTCTGATGCACATGTTGATGTAATGGGTTATGCTTGTTTGGTGGCTATTATGAGTATGGGACGAGGCTACCACTGTGTTTCTGAAGTAAATTTACACCAAGAAACCGTTGCTAATGATTTCCCTACCCCAATTGTTACTTCTGCAGGAGCTTTGATTAATGGATTGAAAGTTTTGGGAGCTAAAAAAGTAGCCGTAATTACTCCTTATATGCGTCCGTTAACCGATATGGTAGTGGATTATATTGAACATCAAGGTTTTGAAGTAGTAGATTCAATTGCACTAGAAATCCCTGATAATTTGGAAGTTGCTGCACAAGACCCAATGAATTTACTAGAAATCTACAAGCGCTTGAACTTAGAAGGTGTTGATGTATTAGTAGCTTCGGCCTGTGTGCAAATGCCGTCTTTGGAAGCTATTGATTTAATTCAAAAAGAAATCGGAATACCAGTAACATCGGCAGCGGTTTGCACCACGTATGAAATGATGAAAAAACTCGGGATCCAGGCTAAATCAGATATTGGTGGTGAATTGTTGAGTGGAAAATATTAATAATTAATCAATTCCAATAAAGCCGTTTCAAATCTTGTTTTGGGCAAATATTGGTCTTCTAATGCTTTTGTGAACGGAATTGGCGTTTCCAAACTTGCCACTCGTTTTACAGGCGCATCTAAAAATTCAAAACAATTTTCCATTATCATTGAAGAAATATCGCTTGCAATTCCACCAAAAAGAGAATCTTCTTGATAAATAATTGCTTTTCCTGTTTTCTTTACGGAAGCAAAAATAGCTTCCGTATCTATGGGTTGTAAGGTTCTTAAATCCAAAACATCTGCATCAATTTCAGGATTTTTATCCAACGTTTCCAAAGCCCAATGGACCGCTGCTCCAAAAGCAATAATTGTAACTTGGCTCCCTTCTTTCAATAAAGCGGCTTTTCCTAACGGTAATGTATAATAGTCTTTTGGTACGTCTTGATATACACTTCTGTACAATTGCTTATGTTCGAAAAACATAACAGGATTTGGATCATTTATTGAAGCGTTCAACAAACCTTTGGCATCATACGGAAAAGCTGGATAAACTACTTTTAGACCGGGCGTTTTGGTAAACCAAGCTTCATTGGTTTGGGAGTGAAAAGGACCCGCTTGAGTTCCTCCACCGCAAGGCATTCGCACAACAACATCCGCTTTTTCCGACCATCTGTAGTACGATTTGGCCAACAAATTTACAATTGGATTGAATCCTGTAGAAACAAAATCAGCAAATTGCATTTCTACAATAGCTTTATATCCGTTTATAGACAATCCCATTCCAGCAGAAACTACCGCACTTTCACAAATTGGTGTATTGATAACTCGTTCTTTTCCGAATAAAGCTACAAAACCATCAGTAATTTTAAATGCACCTCCATATTCAGCAATGTCTTGACCCATTAATACTAAATTTTTATGGCGTTCCATCGATTGTCTTAAACTACTTGAAATCGCATCGATTAAACGAATATTTTCTGTTTCATCTGATGGTTTAACTTCTTCAAATACAATTGGTTTATACACATCATTTAATTCATCAATACAATTGGCTTCTATTTCAGGTTCAGCATTAGCAAGAAGTAAACTTTCCTCAATAGTAGTGATAATTTCAGCATGAAACTGCGCGTCTAAATCGGCAGTAAGAATTCCGTTTTCTGTTAAAAATTTTCTGTAATTATCAACTGGATCTTTGATGGCCCATAAATCCATCAATTCTTGAGGAACATATTTGGTGCCACTCGCCTCTTCATGTCCGCGCATACGAAACGTTTTGAATTCTAATAAAATTGGCCTTGGATTTTTTATCATGGACTCTTTTAACTCAGAAACCAAATTGTAAACTTCCAATATATTATTTCCGTCAACAATATGGCTTTCCATTCCGTAGCCAATTCCTTTATCAGCTAAATTCTCACAACGGTATTGTTCATTTGTAGGTGTTGATAATCCGTAACCGTTATTTTCAATCACAAACAAAACGGGTAATTCCCATACAGAAGCAATGTTTAACGCTTCGTGAAAATCCCCTTCTGAGGTGGCTCCTTCTCCAGTAAAAACGGCAGTAATTTTATTGTTTTGCTTTAATTTATTAGCTAATGCAATTCCGTCAGCAACTCCTAATTGTGGACCCAAATGCGAAATCATTCCAATAATATGATATTCTTGAGTTCCAAAGTGAAAACTTCGGTCACGACCTTTTGTAAATCCATTTGCTTTTCCTTGCCATTGCGAGAACAAACGATATAATGGAATGTCTCTTCCGGTAAAAACACCCAAGTTTCTGTGCATCGGCAAAATGTATTCGTCTTTGTCTAACACGGCGGTAATTCCAACAGAAATTGCTTCTTGACCAATTCCAGAAAACCATTTTGACACCTTTCCTTGTCGGATAAGTTTCAACATTTTTTCCTCGATAAGTCTTGGCTTAAGAATTCTTTTATATAAATCTAATAACGTAGCATCGGACAAATTCTTTTTATCGAAATTCATTTTTGAAGTTTTTTAAAGATACCAAAAGTATGAAATAAATAGCTTTTAAATAAATAAACATTAGGTAATAGAACAATTAATTACTTTTGAATTAGATTGATAATTATTCTTTACATTTGTATTTACAAGGGTTAAACCAAAAATTTTAAACAATATTTGATACTATGCAAAACATTCCTAGTGTTGACTTGCGTGATTTCCTTTCGGGCGAACCGGAACGTAAACAAAAATTTGTAAATGAAATCGGAAAAGCATTTGAAGATATTGGCTTCGTTGCTTTAAAAGGTCATTTTTTAGATGATCAATTGGTTGGTGAATTGTATGGCGAAATCAGAAATTTTTTTGCATTACCATTAGAAACCAAATACAGTTATGAAATTCCTGGAATTGGGGGTCAACGCGGTTATGTTTCCTTCGGAAAGGAACATGCTAAAGGACGGAAAGAAGGAGATTTGAAGGAATTTTGGCATTTTGGTCAATACGTAGAATCGGATTCTAAATATGCCACAGAATACCCTAATAATGTTGAAGTTGCTGAATTACCTCGATTTAATATTGTTGGGAAAGAAGCCTATAAAATGCTTGAAAAAACGGGTATCTATGTTTTAAGAGCTTTGGCTTTACATCTTGGTTTGGAAGAATTTTATTTTGACCAATATGGTTATAATGGAAATTCGATTTTAAGACCAATTCACTATCCACCAATTACCTCAGAACCAGAAAATGCAATTCGTGCAGCAGCTCACGGAGATATCAATTTAATTACACTTTTAATGGGCGCTCAAGGCAAAGGACTTCAAGTTCAAAGACATGACGGTCAATGGATTGATGCCGTAGCTCAACCTGATGAATTGGTCATAAATGTAGGCGATATGTTGTCACGACATACCAATAATAAATTGAAATCGACCATTCACCAAGTGGTAAATCCGCCTAGGGAATTGTGGGGAACTTCGAGGTATTCGATTCCGTTTTTTATGCATCCTGTAAGCGATATGCGATTAGATTGTTTAGAAAGTTGCATTGATGGGGATAATCCTAAATTATATAATGACATTTCTGCGGGTGAATTCTTACATGAAAGATTGATTGACTTGGGATTAATCAAAAAGTAACTATGGATTTGCAAGAACAATTGAAAAACCTTTTTCCTGAACATATAACTTCTTTGGAAGAAGAAGAGGTTTTTGTAGAAAAAGAACTTTGGATCCAGTCCGAGCCGTTGATTTGCAAATTCGAAAAGCGGAAAGGAAAACCGACTACTATCATTGAAGGTTATACTGGAGCTGATGAAGATTTCAAACTTTTGGCTAAAGAATTAAAAACAAAATTAAGTGTTGGTGGTACTTTTAAAGACGATTCAATCATTATTCAGGGAGATTACCGTGATAAAATTATGATTATTCTAAAAGAAAAAGGGTTTAAAGTCAAACGTGTGGGAGGTTGAAAAAGGATTTTCTTGAACAATTTTAATCCTTAAACTTATAACAAAATAAATGATACAATCCTCAGAATTAATTCTTAATCCAGACGGAAGTGTTTATCACTTAAATTTATTGCCTGAAAATATTGCACACGATATTATTTTTGTGGGAGATCAAAATCGAGTAGAAAAAATTACACAATTTTTTGATTCAATTGAGTTTTCGCAACAAAAAAGAGAATTTAAAACGCAAACTGGAACTTACAAAGGGAAACGAATTACCGTTTTATCGACTGGAATAGGTCCGGATAATATCGATATTGTCATGAATGAATTGGATGCGTTAGTCAATATTGATTTAAAAACGCGCCAACCGAAAACTAATCTTACATCGTTAAACATTATTCGAATTGGAACTTCTGGTTCCATACAGCCCGATATTCCATGCGATAGTTTTGTTTTGTCAAAGTTTGGTTTGGGATTAGACAACATGCTTCGCTCCTATTTAATCGACACTATTTCAAATGCAGCTTTCGAAAAAGCATTCGTTTCGCATGCCAATTGGGATTTAAAAAAAGGAACGCCTTACGTAGTTTCATGTTCTGAAAAACTAGAACGTCTTATAGAAAGTGATTTGATTCATAAAGGAATTACAGCTACAACAGGAGGTTTTTATGGTCCTCAAGGGCGCATTTTACGTTTGAATATTCAAGATGAAAAGTTAAACTATAAAATGGATAATTTTAAATTTGAGGGGAATAGAATTACCAATTTGGAAATGGAAACGGCTGCGATTTACGGACTTGGAAAACTTTTAGGACATGAATGTTTGTCTTTAAATGCCATAATTGCCAATCGAGCTACAGGCACTTTCAGTGAAGATCCTTACAAAGCTGTCGATGAATTGATTGCGTATGCATTAGATAAATTGACTGAATAACGTTTATTAAACTCTCTTAATGGATCTACTATTCGAAACCGATAGATTATTATTACGACCTTTAGTGCTTGAAGATGCTGATGCAATGTTTAGTATGGATAAAAATCCAAATGTACATCGGTATTTATGGCAAACGCCAACGCAAAATAAAGATGAAACTGTAAAGATTATTGAGATGGTTCAACAGCAATATATGGATAATAATATCGGTCGATTTGCAACTGTTCTCAAGGAAACAGGAGAATTTATAGGATGGACAGGAATAAAATATGTTTCTGATCATGAAGAAAACGGAAATACAAATTTTTTTGACTACGGATATCGATTAGATGAGAAATTTTGGAACAAAGGATATGCAACCGAGGCTTCCGCTTTTTGGCTAGACTTCGGATTTAAAAATATGAATATTGAAACAATGAACGCATATACCCATTTTGAAAATGGAGCTTCAAATCATATTTTACAAAAAGTAGGGATGAAATTTATGGAAAATTATTTCGATAATAATGGAGTAATTTGGAAGTGGTGGCAAATGAAAAATCCAAATTTAAAAAGTCAATGATTTCCACGAATTAGATAACCCACGTAGGTCGTTAGAAAAAAGTGTATTGAACAAGTTTCTACGTAAAATTAATAATGGGGTAAAGTTTACTTTGAACCTCTCAATGACCAAATGACAACAATAAAAATAGCTGGCGTTCCAGAACATTTCAATTTGCCATGGCATTTAGCCCTAGAAAATAGAGAATTCGAAGCCAATGAAATCGACTTACAATGGACTGATGTTCCAGAGGGAACAGGTAAATTGTGTCAAATGCTACGAAATGGTGAAACGGACATTGCGGTTATTTTGACCGAAGGAATCATTAAGGATATTATTGCAGGAAATAAAAGTAAAATTGTACAAATATATGTAGAATCGCCTTTAATTTGGGGAATTCATGTGGCTACAAATTCGAATTATCAAACTATTTCTGATATAGAAAACACTAAAATTGCGATTTCTAGATTGGGTTCTGGCTCTCAATTAATGGCTTATGTAAATGCTAATAATGAAGGTTGGAATACGGATGCTCTTCAATTTGAAATCATAAATACTATTGATGGCGCTGTTGAATCACTTACAAACGGAAGGGCTGATTATTTTATGTGGGAACGTTTTATGACAAAACCATTAGTAGATTCTGGTGTTTTCAGAAGAATTGGTGATTGCCCATCTCCATGGCCTTGTTTTGTCATTGCCGTTTGCGACGAAATTCTTGATAATCATCCGAAAATCATCTCTAAAATATTGAAAATAATAAATTCCAAAACTGCTACTTTTAAGGAAATCCCCAATATTGATACTATTTTATCATCAAGATACCATCAAAAAATTGAAGATATTCAGGAATGGTTGTCATTGACTAATTGGTCACAAGAACAAGTTACCCAAGAAATGTTAAACAATATTCAAAATCAACTCCATACCCTTAAAATTATTTCTAAAAAAGGTACATTTGCTTCAATGGTAAAAAATGCTTAATACCTATGTTTTTTTGTTTCGATGATAAATTATAAGGAAATTTCATTTCAAAAGTTGAAAGCCAATCTTCAGGTAAACAAACCTTGGGATTCGGTAATTATTTTTGCGTTAAACCTATTGATTGCTATTCCGGTTTTTATCATTATTCATCAAAACAGTATTGACTTTGAATTTATTTATCACATTGATCGAATCGTACTTTTTTTCGTAATTTTAATAAGCATTCAAATCGTTTTAAGGTTATTAAAAACAATCATTATTGTTTGTATTTTTTTGTATTTAATTGCTTTGTTTTATGGAACTTTATTTGGAGGTTACGGGTTCATTAGAGTCTATGAAGATTATCGTTCTTTGGTTTATTCCATGTCTGAAAATCCTTATCCACAAGACATTATAATTTCTAGATTACTTCCTTTTCCAAATAAATATAAAGTGTTAAGTGCAATCGAGTATGAACATCCAAAAGTCAGAAATTTTGCCATAATGGCGCTTTCAAAACAAAATTCTTCCATTGAAGATTATCATAAATACCGAACACTGATTCAATGTTTTGCTGTTTTTAGGGAAATTAATTCTCGATGGAATTATGTGAATGATCCAAAAGGAAGGGATTACATTGCCAAAGCATCTGAATCGATTGTTTATTTGTCGGGGGATTGTGACGACCACGCTATATTAATGGCTGCTTGTGTAAAATCCATAGGAGGAGAACCTCGATTAATTCACACCGGAGGACATATTTATCCTGAAATTCAAATTGGAAATCGAAACGATTTAGAAGCAATTAATTATTTGATAAAACGGGTGTTATTTGAAACCGAAAGTAAAGGCAAAACCTTATATTATCATATTGACGAACGCGGTCAAGTATGGTTAAATCTTGATTATACTGCTAAATATCCTGGCGGGCCTTTTATGAGCGAAGAGATACTTGGTGCTTTAACTTTAACGGATTAAATGATTACCATTTAATTTGGTTATTCCCTTTTGATTTTAAGTACGAATTTGTTTGGCTAAAATGGGCATTTCCGAACCATTTTCCTTGGTTAGCACTTAAAGGAGAAGGATGTCCGCTTTCTAAAACAAGATGCTTTTCCCGATTGATAAGAAATCCTTTTTTGTGAGCAAAACTTCCCCAAAGTAAAAAAACTAACCCTTCTTTTTCATCTGAAATTTTTTGAATTACGGCATCGGTAAAACGATTCCATTTTAGATGTTTATGACTATTTGGTTCGTCTTTTTGAACAGTCAAACAGGAATTTAACAATAGCACCCCTTGCTTAGCCCATCGTTCTAGATTACCAGAATTTGGAATAAAAACAGTATTTAAATCGGTATTAATTTCTCTAAAAATGTTTCGTAATGAAGGGGGAATTTTAACTCCATCGTTAACCGAAAAACTCAATCCATTAGCTTCACCTTCTCCATGATATGGGTCTTGACCAATAATTACTACTTTAATATTGGTAAAACTACATTGATTGAAAGCATCAAAAATTAAATCTTTTGGGGGAAAACAAGTTCGGTTTGAGTACTCAAAAGTAATGGCGTCTAGTATTTCAGAAAAATAGGGTTTTTCAATTTCTTCAGATAAAATTTTTTGCCAATTTGTAGTGAGATTGTATTTCATAAATCGTAAATAAATGTAAATGTCGAAAGTTTTTCTGAGCAATCAAAATTAGATTCAATTTAACTAAGATTCTTCGTAACTTTGGATAACTATTTTAATAAATGAATGATTAGTATTACAGATAAAACACTTCAAGATTTACAATTCCCTTCGGTATTAGAAACGCTCTCACTAATTTGTAACACCGACATAGGAAAACAAAAAGCTCTTGAAATAGTGCCTTTCAAAGAACAGGGATTATTGATGGACGCCCTCATGCAAACATCTGAATACCTTTCTTCTTTCCAAAACAATAATGCAATTCCCAATCATGGATTTGACGCTATTAGTCATGAAATTAAATTCTTAGGAATTGAGGATAGTTTTTTAGAGGTTGGCAGTTTTCGAAAAATTGCCACTTTATCTGAAACTGTAAATTTCTTGTTACTTTATTTCAAAAAATTTAATGATTATTATCCTCATTTAAATAAAAAAGCGGCACAAATTGAATATACCAAATCAATTAGTGCGATGATTGATGATGTTGTTGATAAATATGGAGAAATAAAAGATAATGCCTCACCAGATTTATTGAATATTCGTAGAGATATGAATGCAGTTAGAGGTAAAGTAAATCAGAGTTTTGGTATTGCTTTAACCCAGTACAACGGATTAGGTTATCTTGATGATATTAGAGAAAGTTTTGTACAAAACCGTAGAGTTTTAGCAGTTTTAGCGATGTACCGACGGAAAGTAAAAGGCTCCATTTTAGGAAGTTCAAAAACGGGAAGCATTGCTTATATTGAGCCAGAAACAACCTTAACTTATTCACGAGAATTAAGCAATTTAGAGTATGAGGAAAAAGAAGAAATTACTCGAATATTAAAACAATTATCTAATGCTATTCGTCCGTTTTTATCATTGTTAATTAGCTATCAAGAATTTTTAAGTGACATTGATGTTATTGCAGCCAAGGCAAAGTATGCAAGTCGCATTAATGGCGTTTTACCAAAAATAACCACAGAAAGAAGGTTGTATTTTAAAGATGCCTTTCATCCTATTTTATACTTATCCAATAAGCAAAATAATGAAATAACCCATCCTCAAACTTTTGAGTTTCATCAAGAAAATAGGATAATTGTAATTTCCGGACCCAACGCAGGTGGGAAAACAATTTCATTAAAAACAGTAGGTTTATTGCAATTAATGTTACAAAGTGGCATGTTAATTCCTGTGCATGAAAGAAGTGAAACTTTTTTGTTTGATAGAATTATGACCGATATTGGTGACAACCAATCAATAGAAAATCATCTTAGCACTTACAGTTATCGTTTAAAAAACATGAACTACTTTCTGAAAAAGTGCAACAGTAAAACGCTTTTTTTAATAGATGAATTTGGAACAGGTTCAGATCCAGAATTAGGTGGTGCTTTAGCAGAGATTTTTTTAGAAGAATTTTATCATCGGGAAGCTTTCGGAATTATAACGACACATTATTCTAATTTAAAAATATTAGCCAATGAGTTGCCTTTTGCCACCAATGCCAATATGCTGTTTGATGAAAAATCGTTAGAACCACTTTATAAACTAGTATTAGGTCAAGCAGGAAGTTCTTTTACTTTTGAAGTTGCACAAAAAAATGGTATTCCATTCGGATTAATCAATCGTGCCAAAAAGAAAATTGAAGTTGGAAAAGTACGTTTTGATAAAACTATTTCCAACTTACAAAAAGAGCGGTCTAAAATGGAAAAAACTTCTAAAACATTAAAAGAAGAAGAAACTAAAGCTCGCGAAGAAAGTAAGAAAATGGAGACCATTAACGTTAAAATCAAGCAAAAACTGGAGAGTTATCAAGAGTTGTATGATAGTAATCAGAAAGTAATATATATCGGTCAAAAAATTGATGATTTGGCGGGAAAATATTTTAACTCTAAAAATAAAAAGGAGTTAGTCTCAGAATTCATGAAAATTATCGAAGTTGAAAATTCGAAACGCATAAAAATATCGTCCAAAGAGGTGAAAGCTTCCCTCGAGAAAAAGAAGGAAATAATTCAGGAAGTTTCTGTTAAAGTTGAGGAAATTCGCAGGGATAAAAAAGAGAAAAAGTTAAAAGCTAATTTAATTGTTGAAAAACCAAAGCCATTATTAAAAGTGGGTGATAGAGTGAGAATGTATGATGGAAAGGCTATTGGCACGCTTGATAAAATTGAAAAAAATAAAGCAGTAGTAAACTATGGGGTCTTTACTTCAACCGTTAGTTTAGAAGCGCTGGAATTTGTTGAAACTCCTAAAAAATAATTTAAACGTATATCAACATGCTTAATTTACCGATAGATAAAAAAATAATTTTATTTGATGGTGTTTGTAATTTATGCGAAACATCGATACAATTTGTAATCAAGCATGATGTTAAAGATGAATTTCGTTTTGTTCCCTTACAATCAAATTTAGGAGAACAAATCATTAAACACATTGGGTTAGACATGAAGAATTGTGATAGTGTTATTTTATACCAACCCGGAATCGCTTATTATTATAAATCACAAGCCGCTCTAGAAATAGCTAAAAATTTGGGAGGTTTTTTTCATTTTGGAACAATTTTCAGAATTATACCAACCCGCTTACGTAATTTACTTTATGATTATATTGCAAAAAATAGGTACCATTGGTTCGGCAAAAAAGAAAAGTGCTTAGCCCCAACTTTAGAAATGAAGTCTAAATTTTTGACTAAAATTTAGCACTAGTAGTTTGTAAAAATTAAATTAATTCGTTGATAAAATTTTATAATAAAAAAAAACTCTCCAATACTGGAGAGTTTTCATTTTTTATAAAAGTAAGGATTAAAGTTTAATTACTTTTTTTGTAATTGCACCTTTATCAGAGTTGATTGTCAACATATATACACCAGTTTGTAAATCAGTGATAGTTACATATAAATCTGATACGGTATCAAAATTTAATTGTTTTACAGTTCTACCGTTAAGATCAGTAATTGAAATTGAATTTATTAAACTATTTTTAGGATTGGAAATAGTCAAATAGTCAGTAGCTGGATTAGGAGTAATTGTAAAATTGTTTTCAGAAATTAACAATTCGTCTGTTTCTAGTAAACTATCTGCGCTTGTTGCTGTTACAATGTAATTGTCAAAAGATCCAACTGCTGCAACTGCATTTGCAGTTCCTGCGGTCGAAACAAAATCAATTTCGCCAGGATTTAATCCTAAGGCAGCTCCCATTACATAACCATTTATTCCAGGGCCTTTCCATTTGATTTCTCCAGTAGTTTTATTAAAACTAAATCCTACTCGATACCAAGTATTGTCTAATAAAGTTACTTGTGGGGTTGTTGCGCTAGCTCCAAGTCCAAAAATATAGGTATTTAGAGTACCTGCATTATTGTAATAAGAAAGTCCTCTAATAACATTGGTGTAGGCAACGGATGAAATTGTAGCATTTTTATCAAGTCGCATTCCACAGATTGCTTTAGGAGTAGTTTCATCACTATACAGATAAACACCAAATCCATTCAAGCTAGTAGTGCTTGGTCCAGTAAAAATGTCATACTCAACTTCTATAATATCATTACCAGTTGTTCTGGATGTCCACAAGGCTGGTAATCCATCTTTCCATAAGTATCTTGTTCCAGTAGCTGCATTTGAACCAGTAATTTGTATTACATTTCCGTTGGTCCCAGCTACATTTGCAATGGCAAAATTAGAATTGGCAGAATTTGTAGAACCTGAAGCTACATAAGTTGACCAACCTCCTTGACCTGCTGTTGCACCAGTTAAATCTGTTCCGATGTTACCAACTACTAAAGTGGTAAAATCTTCAGATGTTAAAACTTGTGCGTTTAAAGTAACACTTGATAGTGTCACTACAAATAAAATAAGTAAAGTTTTTTTCATAAGTAATTAGTTTTTAATGTTTTGAATTGTAAATATAAAAATTTTATTAATACAAACTAATTTTTTTCCCATTTTCCAATTACAGAAGTCGCTAAAGCATTACCCAAAACATTGGTTCCACTTCTAAACATGTCACAAAAATGGTCAATAGGGAGAATTAATGCGATTCCTTCGATTGGTATATTGAACATGCCACAAGTAGCCGCCACTACTACTAAGCTTGCTCTGGGAACTCCTGCGATTCCTTTGCTTGTTAGCATTAAAACAAAAAGCATTGTCAATTGTACTCCCAAATCCAATTGTATTCCGTAAGCTTGGGCAATAAAAATACTCGCAAAAGTCATGTACATCATACTACCATCAAGGTTAAATGAATATCCTAAGGGCAACATAAAGGATACAATTTTATCTTTAATTCCGAATCGTTCTAACTCTTCAGTAAGTTTTGGGAACACCGCTTCACTACTAGTGGTACTAAAAGCAATAATGATTGGACTCACGATGTGCTTCAATAAACTTATTATTTGTTTGCCTAAAAATAAATATCCTAATACTAACAAAAGTATCCAAAGTGAGGTAATTCCAACCAAAAACGAACTGAAAAATTTAATATAAGTATATAATAATTCATTTAAATCCCTAATTGAAAAAACTCCAGCAATTGCTCCAAACACACCAATAGGAGCAAATTTCATTACATAATTCACCATTTTTAAAATTATGTGGGATGTTTTATCTAATGCATTAATTACGGGTTTTGAATAGTCCCCAATTGAAGCTGCTGCTAATCCAAAAAAGATAGAAAATATTACAATTTGTAAGATTTCGTTGGTAGCCATTGCTTCAACAATGCTTTTAGGAATGATGTGTTCGATAAAATTTTGTGCTGAAAAGACTTGTGTTTTCTCTGTCACTTCTGAAGCAGTGCTTATGTCAATATTAGAAAGATTTAAGCCCACTCCTGGTTCTAAAATATTCACCCAAAACATTCCAATTAGTAATGAGAAAAAGGATGCTGTGAAAAACCATCCCATTGCCTTACCTCCTATTCGTCCAACCGATTTTATATCTCCCAATTTAGCAATTCCTACGACCAATGTGGTAAAAACTAAGGGTGAAATTATCATTTGCACCAAGCGAATAAATACGGTAGCTAAAATTTTAATGTAAGTGCTAAACTCTTTTGCAGCAGCTGCGGAATAATAATTATGTATCACAACTCCTAATAAGGCACCTAATACCATTGCAATTAGAATTTGAAATGTCAAGTTTCCTATTAATGAGTTTTTTTTAATTTCGGTAGTGTTCATAAAATGGTATTAATTAGTATCGTTGTGTTTTGTTTAATAGATAAAAATCGGCTAAAACTAATGCTGCCATACTTTCAACAATTGGAACCGCTCTTGGAACAACACATGGATCATGACGACCTTTTCCTTGTTGTTCAATTAAGGTATTAGCCGTTGTCAAGACTTCCTGTTTTTGAAGTAAAGTAGCTACTGGTTTGAATGCAACTCGGAAATAAATATCCATCCCATTAGCGATTCCGCCTTGAATTCCGCCCGACCAATTAGTTTTTGTAGTTCCGTCTTCATTGTATAAATCATTATGTTCACTGCCATTCATTTTTGCACCATCGAAACCACTTCCGTATTCGAATCCTTTTACTGCGTTTATTGATAACATTGCTTTACCTAATTGGGCATGCAATTTATCAAATACAGGTTCACCTAAGCCAATAGGAACATTTTGAATCACACAGGTAATGACACCCCCAACAGTATCTCCATTTTTTTTGCATTGTTTAATGTAATCCTCCATGCTAATGGCAGTCATTTCATCGGGACATCGAACAGGATTATTTTCTATGGTTGATAAATTAATTTGGGTGTAGTTTTTTTCCAAATTAATTGGGCCCACAGAGGAAACATAAGCATTAATTTTTATGTTAGGAATCAATTGTTTTGCGATAGAACCTGCAACTACTCGACAAGCTGTTTCTCGTGCTGAACTCCTTCCGCCACCTTGATGGTCTCGAATACCATATTTTTGTTCGTATACATAATCGGCATGACTTGGTCGGTAGGACTCTTTATTTTCAGAGTAATCATTTGGTTTTTGGTTGGTGTTTTGAATTGTGAAACCAATTGGAGTACCTGTAGTTGTGCCTTCAAAAATACCTGAAAGAAACTGTACTTCATCGGCTTCTTTTCGTTGACTAACAATTGCAGATTGACCTGGTTTTCTTCTATTCATTTCATTTTGTATCTGATCAAAATCAAGTACAATACCACTTGGACATCCATCAATGATTCCGCCGATTGCTTCACCATGAGATTCTCCAAATGTGGTCAATTTAAAAAGTGTACCAAAACTATTTCCAGCCATTTTAACTTTCTTTTCAACAAATGTACTATTTCTAAAGAAACCAAACTTAAAAATAGATTTTTTGTTTTTTGTTTTTCACAGCTAACACTATTTTATTTGTTCGTTGAAATAGGCATTTAATACCGATTATATTATTTCCTGAAGGATTTTAATTACTTTCGTATGAATATTAATCTATGTCCTATGAAAATTAAATGTATAGCATTTACAATCTTAATGAGTCTAATACTGTCTTGTTCGGATGAAACTAATCCCAGCAGCGACACTTCTTATTTTCCTATCAAAACAGGGAATTATTGGACCTATAATTATTCATCCCCGACACTTAATGAAATTGATTCTATTTATGTTTCTAATGATACCTTAATTGAAACAATTACATACAACAAGTTTAGATCATTGAATTTGCCTTTTGGATTTTATTCCAATTCGCTTAATAAAAATTCTTTACGAATCAGTTCTTCGAAAATACTTTTAACGGGTGCTGTCAATTATTCACTAGGAAATGCTATTCCGATTAATTTTGATATATCAAATTTTGTAATATTTGATGAATTAGCAGCGACAAACAAACAACTTGATTTTATTTCAGGAACAATAAGTCAACAATATGAAAGTTATCCTTTAACAATTGAATATAAATTAACTTCAACAGCACTGGAGAGTCTACCAACATTTACTGCTAATACTGGAACCATTTATTCTGATATTAAAAAAGTAAAAACTACCTTAAACTTAAAAATCACTAGTTCAATTGTCATAGCAGGACTTCCAAATCCAGTTGCTTTTACCTTATTAAATTCGCAGGATGTTCTCACGGCGATACATTACTACAGTAAAAATATTGGCATGGTTCATACACAAACGTCGCTTAATTATCAGTTGCAAGATTTCTCACAGTTCAATATTTCTATTCCTTTACCGCAATCTGGGAGCGAAGTTCAACAAGAAAATCTTTCTATTTATATAGTTAATAATTAAAATAATTGTGAAATGATTACAATAGTTAGCTATGCATTACGTTACTAGAGAATATACTTATTAAAACATACTATGAAAAAAATTGCTTTATTATCAGTGTTTATTATTTGTTCAATGGAAGTTTTTTCACAAGAAATATCAGAAAATGCCATTGGATTGCGTTTTGGGGACAACAATGGTTTTGGGGGTGAGATTTCGTACCAAAAGAAACTTAACGACCAAAATCGGTTAGAGATAGATTTAGGATGGAGAAATAGCAATAATATTGATGCTGTTAAATTAATTGGTTTGTATCAATGGGTTTGGAAAATTGAGGATTCTTTTAATTGGTATGCAGGAGTTGGTGCTGGAATTGGTAGTTGGAAAACGTCAAACGATACAAATTCTGATAAAGACCTTTTTGTAGTTGCTTCTGGCGATATAGGAATTGAATACAGATTTGATATACCACTACTTATTTCACTGGATTTTAGACCCGAAATAGGTGCTGCTGGTTATTATGAAAATCGATATGGTTCTGATATAGCCCTCGCTTTACGCTATCGATTCTAACTTTATTGAAGGATAATTTCTTTTTTTGAATTCACTTTTAGTATCCAATAAGGAAATTCTTTACTACCTGCTTCAAGGTCCACAGTTCCTTCTTTGATTGTTATAGTTAGTACTATTTTATCGGCTGTTTCCTCTGCTTGTGTGATTTCAAAAGCACTTCCTATTTTTGTATTTTCGCCATAGTTTAATAAAATAAAATTGGCAGTTTTACTATCTGATAGTTGTACTTTGTTTTTTAGGTTTTCATCTCCAAGGAGCATTGGCAATTCACTTTCTTCGGTGATAATTTCATAAAATCGAATAGGTCCACCACCATCATTTTGTTTTGTTAATACTTCATAAAGCGTCTTTTCTGTTGATGAAGTAATCAAACTTTTACAAGAAAATAATAACACACTAAAAAGAAGAATTGCTATTTTTTTCATATTTCTTTATTGATTGTTTTACGATATAAATCTTCATAAAGGGGTAAAATATTTTTTATATCAAATTTTTGAGCAACTTTTAGTGCATTTTTTTTAAATTCATTCAATACTGGGGTCGATTCAAGGATAGAAATTGCATTATTTGCCATTGCATCAATTGCTCCTACTGGGCTTAAATAACCAGAAATACCATCAAAATTAACTTCGGGTAATCCTCCTGAATTGGTCGAAATAACAGGAACTGACCATGCCATAGCTTCTAAAGCGGCTAATCCAAAACTTTCTGTTTCTGAGGGCAATAAAAATAAATCTGTAAAACTTAGAATTTTATCAATTTCACTGCTATTTCCAAAAAAGATTACTTTGTCTTGTATTCCTAATTCTTGACATAAATATTCTGCTTTTTCTTTTTCAGGTCCGTCACCAACCATCATTAATTTAGAAGGTATTTGTTGTTGAATTTTATAAAAAATCTTAATCACATCGGGTATTCGCTTAACTTTTCTAAAATTGCTTATGTGTGTAATAATTCGTTCCTCCTTTGTAGCAAGAACATTACGGTAACAAGGAGTATTGTCTTCTAAAATATTTTTATCTAATTCAATAAAATTTGGAATAACATGAATTTCTTTCTTAATATTAAATAATTTATAGGTGTCTTCTTTTAAATTTTGTGAAACGGAAGTCACCACATCCGATTTATTGATACTAAAACAAACTGCTGGTTTATAAAACGGATGATTCCCTACTAAAGTAATATCTGTACCGTGAAGTGTTGTTACCATTGGGATTTCTATACCCTCATCTTTCAACATTTGTTTTGCCATGTACCCCGCATAGGCATGAGGAATTGCATAATGTACGTGTAATAATTCTATGGAATACAATTTTACCATATCAACTAATTTACTAGACAAAGCCAATTCGTAGGGCTGATAATGAAACAGAGGATATTCTGGAACATTTACTTCATGATAATGCACGTTTGGATTCAACAATGCCAATCGAACGGGTTGTCTATAGGTAATAAAATGAATTTCGTGGCCACGACGTGCTAGTTCAAGACCTAATTCTGTTGCTACTACTCCACTTCCACCAAAAGTCGGATAACATACAATTGCAATTTTCATTAACGATTTTTTTAGTTTATAAATGGGCAATAATTAAATAAAATTAGGCGCCATTAAAAATCTTATTTTACAAGGGATTCGTAAATTACTTTTTGAATTTCCTCACGAATATTTTCTTTAGACAACGTATTAATTTTTGAATCTGGAAAAGTTCGATTGGATAAAAATACATAAACAATTTCGTTCTCGGCATCTGCCCAAGCCATAGTTCCAGTAAAACCAGTATGACCAAAACTAGTCATTGGCAAACAACCACAAGTAGGTCCAGAACCACCCAACTGCGGTTTATCAAATCCTAAACCTCTTCTGTTGGATTCTTTACAGAAATAACAGGTATTAAAATCATCAAATGTTTTATCTGAAAAATAGGTTCTTCCTCCATAGGTTCCTTTTTGTAAATACATTTGCATCATCTTTGCAACGTCCATAGAATTTGAAAAAATACCGGCATGACCTCCTACTCCCCCTTCCATAGCAGCTTCCATATCATGAACATAACCTTGAATGGTTTGATGTCTAAAATAAGTATCGATTTCTGTAGGAGGAATCAAAGATTTTTCAAATTTTGTTAACGGATTATATAGTGTATTGTTCATGCCAAGTGCATGATAAAAATTAATATCACTTAGTTTATCCAACGACAAACGAGTTTCTCTTTCTAAAAATTGTTTTAAAATGATAAAGGTAAAATCACTGTATTTATATTCCTTTTTAATGGATAATTTACTGTCAATAATCTTACTTATTATAGTATCCTGATAATCTCCTCTAATGAAAATACTATCGGCTACTTGCTTAAAAAATTGATTGTCTGGTATTTTTCTATAATATTTTTCAGAAGGGCGATTGTCTTTGTCAAGCGTTTCTTGATAAAAAGGAACCCACGCTTGAAAACCAGCATAATGTGATAATAAGTCTTTTAATAGAATGTCTTTTTTGTCTGATTTCGAAAATTTAGGTAACATTTCCCCTAATTTACTCTCTAAATTAATTTTACCTTTATCATACAACTGCATTACATTCGGCAATGTAGATATGATTTTTGTAATCGAAGCAACGTCATAGATTGTTTCATTTGTGATTTTTGATCCATTTTCATATTGTGTTTCTCCAAATGACTTTTGATAGATGACCTTTCCTTTTCTAGCAACTAAAATCTGAGCGCCAGGAGTCATTTTTTCTTTTATAGCTCGAACTGCAATTTGGTCAATTTTGGCAAGAATTTCAGGATTCATCCCTACATTTTCTGGAGTTGAAAAACCTAATATTGGTAATTTTTCAGTAGTCAAACCATCATTAATATTAAAATTTGAACCAATGGAAACAGGAAGTTTACCTTTTGCTGGTAGTGCTCCAAATAGTAATTCAGCAGAAACTACTTGAGCAATAGGAGCATTTTGATAGGAAACCACCACGCCTTCAATTTCATCAAAAGTAGGAATTGAAAGTAAGCTGTAGGGCTTGGTAAAAACATCTAAAATTACGGTATGTTTTTTAGCAATTTCCTCTAACCAAATTAACTCTTTATCTGTAAAATCATGTTTTTTCCATGCTTTATCCGATTTATGAAACCCTATAATTACTAAATTGTATTTTTTTAATTCCAGCGAAAGCGTGTCTAAATTTTCGTGAAAAACTTCAGTTACCTCAGTATATTTTTTTAAAGTTGAAACCAATGAACTATTGTCATCATCACCTAATTTAACATAGGCAATTCGTTTACTTTCTAATTTTTTAATGGGTAAAACATCGCCTTTATTTTTTAATACGGTAACCGCATTTTCATAAAGTTCGTATTGAAGTGCATCATTTGATGGTGGATTAATGTCATTAACTAAATTAGGAATCTCAATTGATTTAAAAGAGTGTAATCCAGCAAAATACTTATGTTTTAAAATTTTCTTTACAGAATGTGCTAATCGGTTTTCTGTAATCAACCCATTTTGAATTGCCGTTTCGATTTTTTCAGCAGCTTTTGGCACATTTTCAGAAAATAATAAGATATCATTACCTGCTAAAAAAGCTTCTAAATCGATGTCACCGGGAGTTGTAGGGGTATTGGAATCTTTTTTAAAATTACTTGCCGCTTTCATATTAAGTGCATCGGTAAAAATTAATCCATCAAAATTCAATTGATTTTGGAGTAAATTAGTGACTATTGAGTATGAAATTGAGGATGGATAATCCAATCGTGGTTCTAAACTTGGTACATTTAAATGTGCGACCATCACCGAGGCTAATCCTTCTCTAAACATTTTTTTATAAGGATAGAGTTCTACTTCATTTATCCGTTCCTTCGAAAAACTAACAAGTGGTAAGGAATAATGTGAATCCGTCGAAGTATCTCCGTGTCCCGGAAAGTGTTTCCCAGTTGAAAAAACACCTTCACTTTGAACTCCTTTCATTAGTGCAATGGCACTTTCCGTAACATTTTGTTTGTTTTCTCCAAAAGAGCGGAAACCAATAATTGGATTTTTGGGATTTGTATTGATGTCCAAAACAGGTGCAAAGTTAAAATGTACTCCTAAACGTTTGCTTTCTTGCCCCATTTTTTGCCCCACTTTTTCTAATAGACGAGTGTTTTTTATGGCCCCTAAAGTCATATTCCAAGGATATCGGTAGGTTGAATCAAGTCTCATGCTTAGTCCCCACTCTGCATCAATCCCTATAAATAAAGGTAATTTTGATTTATGTTGGTAGCGATTAGTTAATTTCGCTTGTCGAACTGGACCGCCTTGAAAAAAAATGAGTCCGCCAATTTTTTGTTCAGATATCAAGTTCTCAATCGAAGCAATATGAATAGAATCTTTATTTGAATAGGCAGCAACCATAAACAATTGCCCAATTTTTTCTTTCAATGATAGTTGGTTATAAACACTATCAACCCATTGTTTTTCGGCAGTAGTCTCAGGAAAAAATGGATTTACAAATGGTTTTGAATCCACTGATAATTCTGATTCAAAATCATTGTGTGTTATACTATTAGCTTTATTTTTTAGACTCGAACAACTAAGTAGAAGAAATAAAAAAGCTATAAAAAAAAAGGTTTTATTAAATAATAACTTCATTGGTTAGGGTATTAGAAAAACCGACTATGCCAGCTATCAATTGCAGGAACTTCCCAGAATTCGTTCCATTCGCCAAGTGTGTTTATCAGATTATTAAAAACAATTGTATTTTCAGAAACCGCTTTTTCTTTAGCCATTTTCTTAAATTCTATTAATGTTTTGTGTGCAATATGTTCACCTAATTTGAATGTAACATTCATTTTGTCTAATAAATCTACTTCATACTTTTTTTCCAAACTTTGTATTAATTGCACAGAGGAATCAATGGAGCATCCAGTCGCAGTTTGAACTTCTTGATTAACTGCAATGATGATAAATCGATTGTATTTGGTACAATAGGAAGCTTCTAAGCTAGTGCCATGCGCAGCCCATTGCTCCATAAAAACCTGCAATTCTTCTTCAATTTCAAGCATTTCATTTTCAGAAAACTTTCTATTGGATTGATAAATCCAAATTTTAGAATCTTCAGGTAAACTTTCAAAAGGAACGTACATATTTTTTTTTTGATTCTATTGATTATAAATCTTGGGCATTGGCGATAAGTTCAGCAATATCCATCACTTTTACTTGTCCTTCTTTCTCTTTGTTTTTTACTCCGTCAGTAAGCATTGTGTTACAGAATGGACATCCCGCGGCAATAATTTCTGATCCGGTAGCTAAAGCTTCTTCCGTTCGCTCTATGTTAATTTCTTTAATTCCAGGTTCAGAGTCTTTAAACATTTGAGCACCACCTGCACCACAGCACAATCCATTTGCTTTCGAACGTTTCATTTCAACTAATTCAGCATCTAACTTTTGGATTAAATCTCTAGGTGCTTCATAAATTGCATTTGCTCGTCCTAAATAGCATGGGTCGTGAAACGTAATTTTTTTTCCTTTAAATTGCCCTCCTTCGATTGATAATCTTCCGGTATCAAGTAATGATTTTAAAAATTCGGTGTGATGAATTACTTCATATTGTCCCCCTAATTCAGGATATTCATTTTTCAATGTATTGAAACAATGCGGACAAGCGGTTACGATTTTCTTAGCCTCATAGGCATTTAATACCTCAATATTCATCATCGCTTGCATTTGAAATAAGAATTCATTTCCAGCGCGTTTTGCAGGATCTCCCGTACAACTTTCTTCAGCTCCAAGTACAGCAAACGATACGTTGGCATGATTTAAAATTTTAACAAAAGCTTTAGTAATTCTTTTGGCTCTATCATCAAAACTACCTGCACAACCTACCCAAAATAATAGTTCTGGTTGTTTTCCTTGAGCTAACATTTCTGCCATGGTAGGCACAATTAGGGTTTCTGACATGTTTGTTGTTTTAATTTATACGTAATATTGTATGGAATAATAAATGTACCTAATTATTCATGTTGACCGTCATCAAAAACTTGAATGGTTACTTCTTTATCCACTAAATCTGTAAATTTTCCTCTGTAACGTGTTGCTTTTACTAGATGATTATCTATCCAGTGATAGTTTCCTCCACGTGGTTTTCCCATTACCATTCCATGGTATTTAAAATCGTATTTTTTCAACCATTCTTCTGTAACAATTCTGTGATCTTCAGTTCTTGAAGTAAAAAAGAAAATTACGTGACCTTCATCATACCATTTATTAAGTGTAATTAGTGCATCTGGGTATACTTCGGCCGTAGCCATTCGTTCAGGCTCCTCGTTTGGAATATCATCACAAATGGTTCCGTCAATATCAATTAAATAATTTTTAACTCCTTCTGGAAGTATGGGACTAATCGATTCTCCATTTTGAGTGGCAGCCACCAAATTTTTGTCTAATTCTTCAATTTTCATTCTATTCTTAATTTATTATTCGTCTTTCCAATTTAAACGGTCTTGTTGATTATATTGCCAAGGAGCGCCATTATTTTCTATATTACTCATCATTGCGTTCAACGATTGTGGTGCAGCACTTTGTTCCATTACTAAATACTGTCTCATTTCCATTATGATTGCTAACGGACTTATGGCTACAGGACATTCTTCTACGCAAGCATTACAAGAAGTACAGGCCCATAATTCTTCAGGAGTAATATAATCATTTAATAATGATTTTCCATCTGAAACAAAAGTATCATTGTTGGTATCTAATAGTTGACTTACTTCTTCTAAGCGATCCCGAGTATCCATCATTATTTTGCGGGGTGATAATTTTTTACCCGTTTGATTTGCTGGACATACAGAAGTACATCGACCACATTCGGTACAAGTATACGCATTGAGTAATTGTACCCAATTTAAATCGGTTACATCGCTAGCGCCAAATTTTGAGGGAACATCCGATTCTGATGGAGGCGTAACTGAAAATGGGTCAGCATTTGGATCCAACATAAGTTTTACTTCACGGGTAACAGCATCTATATTTTCAAACTTACCTTTTGCATTTAAATCAGAAAAATAGGTATTTGGAAAAGCCAACAATATATGAAGATGCTTCGAATAATATAAGTAATTTAAGAAAATAAGAATTCCTGAAATATGTAACCACCAGAAAGCACGTTCAAGCATCATGACTTTATTTTCAGCCATTCCGTTAAAAATAGGTTCTATAAATTGTGAAATAGGAAAAGAACCTGCTACAGTATAATGATGAAAATTCAGCAATTGCAGGTGATAATCTGCCGCGTTCATTAATAGAAAAAGTGACATTAAAACAACCTCGAAATACAAAATTATATTGGCATCATTTTTTGGTCTTCCAACTAAATCAGGGTGATTGAATCGTTCAAGTTTTATGGTATTTCGTCTTATAAAAAAAATGAAAACAGCAATTAAAACAAGAACGGCTAATAGTTCAAAAGAACCTATTAATAGAGAATATAATCCTCCTAAAAAAGAAAAGACTCGATGGGTTCCAAATATACCGTCAATACAAATTTCAAGCACTTCAATATTAATGACAACAAAACCGATATAAACGATAATGTGCAGAATTCCTGCAACGGGTCTTTTAATCATTTTGGATTGACCAAGTGCAACTAATGCCATAGTAGCCCATCGCTTTTTTGATTGGTCAAACCTATTTATGGGTTGGCCCAATTTAATATTTCTAACAATCTTTTTTGCATTTATGGTAAACAAACCTATGCCTAAAGAAAGGATGACAATAAAAAAAATGGAGCTAAAATATTCCATAAATACTAATTTTTTTGTTTTGTAATCGTATCATTTTTCGGAGCAAAATAGGATTTGTTTTTTTTACCAAATAAAGAAACATTGATATATCGAGTTGGATTTAATCTAACATCTTGAAGTAATAACTCAAGTTCTTTAGATGTTTTATTCAGATTTGAATATAAATTATCATCCTTCATTATTTTCCCTACCGTTCCCTTTCCAGATTGAATATCGGCCATTAATAAATTCAAGTTTTTCGAGATTTTTTCTAAATTTTTTACGGTTTGACCTAAATTAGATTTTGATAAAGAATCAGATATCTTTGCAAAATCACCAGAAACTTTAGCAATATTGGTCATTGTTCCGGACAATTTCTCTTTGTTTTCAGCCAGCAGCACATCCATATTTTTGGAAGCACTATTGATTGAAATTATTGTTTCATTTAAGTTTGAAATGCTGCTTTTTATATTTTCTCGGGTAGATTCGTCAAGCGTTTTATTTAAATTAATTAATAATAAATCAGCATTGACGACCATTTTTTCAATTTTTTCTTGAAGGGGAGTTAATCGTTCACCAACTAAATCGGTAAGTCCTTTTTTGACTCCTCCTTTTAAAGTATCTCCTGAATTTGCAGAACTTTGGTCTTGAAAATTAGGGATAATTTGTATCTGTTTTCCACCGATTAAACCTGGCTCATAAATTGCTATTATGCTAGATTTTGAAATAGGAAAATTTCCTTTTACTTGAATTTCAACTACTAATTTTCCAGTGGCATTATCGATTGCAATTCCAATTACTTTCCCAACTATTAGTCCATTTATTGTTACCGGCGCTGATGCTGCAAGACCTTCCACATTTTCATATTCAACATAAAAAGTTTTGTATTGACTCAATAAGTCTTTTCCTTTCAGGAAGGAATATCCCCAAATAAATAATAAAATAGAGGCCAGGACTAGAATTGCGGTTTTAATTTCTTTAGTAATTTTCAATGGTATTGATTTTGAACAAATTTAAAATAAATCTTTGAAATGAATTGGTTATTTAACTACTTCTTTTAAAGGAACTGACTTTCCGTCTTTGTAGGCAATAATAAATGCCGACGCATAACCTTTGGATTTAGCTTCTTCTAGATTTTTTTTTGCAATTGAATAATCTGAAGTTTCGCCATACAGGTACTTATTTATGGTTTCACTGCTGGATACAGTAATTCCATTTAAACCTTTAAAATTACTTGCTAAGGGTTCGATTTGTTTCGAACTTGCCGCAATTTGTATTTTAAAGACAATATCTGAGCTAGATCCTTTTTGCGGTGTTTGAGTAGTAGGCTTGGTTTCTTTCTTTGGAACTTCGGTCTTTACCTCCTTTTTTGGTTCCGATGGCGTGTCAATAATTTTTTTTGATGGTCTTTCAATTTCATTATCATTAGATCCATCAGCACCATAATATTCTTTTTTATAACTAATTATAGCATTCGCAATGGCAGTTGCTATTTCGTTTTGACCTTCTTCCGAATCTAAATATGCGCCTTCCTGCGGATTAGAAATAAACCCCATCTCGATTAACACGCGTGGCATGTAGGCTTTGTGTAAAACCATAAAAGGCGCTTGACTTAACCCCCGACTTTTTTTACTCAAATCTTTAAATCGATCTTGCACTTTACTCGCTAATGCAATACTGTTTTCAAGGTATTCCTCTTGCATTAATGTCATCCCAATTAAAGTTTCAGGAGAGTTTGGATCAAATCCTTCGTATTTTTGTTTATAATCCTTTTCTAATGTAATTACTTCATTTTCTTTTTTGGCTGCAGCCAAATTTGAAGCTGTTTTCGCCATACCCATAATAAATGTTTCCGTACCGAATGCAGCAGTATTTTTATTTGCATTACAGTGGATGGACACAAAAATGTTTGAATCCAATCTGTTTGCAATGTTGGCACGTTCAATCAAATCAATGAAAACGTCTGTTTTTCGGGTGTAATCGACTTGGATAGAGGATTGATTCTCTAATAACTCCCCTACTTTTAAGACCACTGATAATGCAATGTTTTTTTCAACATGACCATGGTAAGTTGCGCCCCAATCTTTCCCTCCATGACCTGCGTCTAAAGTGACTTTAAATTTATTTTGACTAAATGAGTTGAAAGTAACTACTATACACAAAGAGAGTATGGTTATAATTTTATAGGTGCTATTCATATTATAATGTTAATTTTATTACTAACCTGAAGGTTTTAAATTTATTATTTGATTATTTTTGACAAAATTATTGTGTAAGTTTGACGGCTCAATGAGCCAACCTTATTTTTACAAAAATAGCATTTATACCATTGAATACAAACTTATTTAATATCGTTTTATTATCAATTTTCCTAACAATGGGATCTGCGAAAATAGTAGCACAAGATACTAAGTCTAAAACAATCAAAATTACCCCTCAACAACAATTAGTTACAATCGAAAACGACACTACTCGTATAGATACCATCAAAATAAAAAAGCCATTAATAGAATCCCAAATCAAACGAAAAGCAGTTGATTATGAACGAATTGACCAAAAGAAAAAGCAAATAACGCTGTATAATAAAGCTGAATTATATTATCAAGATATCGAATTAAAAGCTGGAATTATCATAATGGATTATGATAAAAATGAAATTTATGCCGGAAGAATAAAAGACTCACTAGGAAATTATTCTCAACTTCCCGTTTTTAAACAAGGAAGTAATTTAGTAGAACCTGATTCTATTCGTTTCAATTATAAAACCAAAAAAGCACTGGTTTGGAATTCTCGCACCGAGCAAAATGATTTCAGAATTAAAGCAGCAATCACCAAAAAAGAAAACGATTCCGTATACTTTATGAAGGGAGCGCGCTTTACTACAGCAAAGGACGTGGATAATCCAGAATATTATTTTCAAACCAATAGAGTGAAATTCGTTCCCGGTAAAAAAGTAGTAATCGGCTTGACCAATATGGTAATCGCAGACGTTCCTACTCCAATTGGACTTCCTTTTGCCTTTTTTCCAATGTCTGAAAAAAGCCAATCAGGAATCATCATGCCTACCTATAATGACACTCGGTTAAGAGGCTATTCACTTCAAAATGGAGGTTATTATTTTGCGTTAAGCGATAATTATGATTTGGCATTATTAGGAGATTATTATACCAATGGGAGTTATGGCTTACGAATGGAATCAAGTTATGCAAAACGCTATAAATTTAGAGGAAATATAAATATTCGATTCGAGAATTTAATCAATAGTGAGCGTGGATATCCCGATTATTCCAAAACCAATATTTATAACATTCAGTGGTCGCATTCGAAAGATCAAAAATCAAATCCAAATTCTAGATTTTCTGCATCGGTGAATTTAGGATCAAGCACTTATTTTCAACAATCTATAAATCAAATAAATACAGGTTCTAATTTAAACAATACTTTAAGCTCTTCGATTTCCTATTCTAAAACATTCAATTCCATTCCACAAGTAAATTTTTCGTTAACAGCTACTCATTCTCAAAATACTCGAACTCAGCAAATAAACATGACTTTACCCTCCTTACAAGTGAGCGTGGATCGAATTTTTCCATTTGCACCAAAAGAGGGAATTAAAAAGGGTTTTTTCAAAAATATCAATTTACAATATTCACTTAAAGGAGACAACCGAATCCAAACTACCGATTCACTTTTTTTTAAACCACAAATGTTTAGTGAAGCAAAATCTGGATTTCAACATTCTATTCCATTAAGTACGAATTTCAAAATTTTTAAATATTTTAGTGCTACTACTTCCGTGAATTATGAAGAAGTTTGGTATTTAAAAACGATTAATAAGAGTTTTGATGTAGTTGAAAACAAAGTGATTGACAATGAAATTAATGGTTTTGATGCTTTTCGTACCTACTCTTTTAGCTCTAGTATTGGAACAACGATTTATGGTACTTTTAATTTTAATGAGAAGAAACGGATAAAATCAATTCGACACGTAATGAGACCCTCTGTTTCCTACAACTATACCCCAAGCTTTGATAAATATTACGACACTTATGCGGCTGACGGAAGTGGATCTATAGTTAAAGAGTATTCTCGATTTGAAAATGGAATTTACGGTTCGCCATCAAAAGGTAATTCTAATTTTATTAGTTTTGATTTAAACAACACCTTTGAGGCAAAAGTTACCGACCGGGATACTACTAAGTTAGAACCGAAGAAAATTATGCTATTGAATAATCTAAATCTTCATACCGATTATAATGCCACCAGCGATTCCTTAAATTGGTCTCCATTGAGAATCAGTGGTGGAACACGATTGTTTAATGAAAAAATGAATATTAATTTTGCCGCTACATTAGATCCTTATGCAATTAGTAATTCTGGGCAAAAAATCAATAAGTTTAATTATGATGCAAATGGTAGTCTGTTTAGAATGACAAGTTCTAACATGACCCTAAACTATTCGGTATCAAGCAGTGAATCGGGTAAAAAGAAAGAAAATTCTCAAGGATCAAGAAACGGCGGGAGAACTGATGATTTGTTTGGAACAAACACCGATTTTAGTGATCGGAGAGAAAGCCAATTCAGCCAAGATAAGGAGGAAAGTGAGACCAGTTCCGAATTGTTCAAGTCAAAATTACCCTGGGATTTAACCCTTGCCTATTCGTTAACGTATAGTAATAACAATAGGGAGAATAAAATTATCGGTAATTCATTAATGGTATCAGCTAATATTGATTTATCAACACGCTGGAAATTAGGAGCCTCAACAGGATATGATTTTGTTCAAAATGGTGTAACCTATACACAATTGCGTTTTGAACGTGATTTATTGAGTTGGCGTATGGATTTTAATTGGCAGCCTTTTGGTGATTATGCTTTCTGGGGGTTCTTTATTGGAATAAAATCTGGAGTACTAAGTGATATTAAATGGGAGAAACGCACCACCCCAGATCGATCGTTACGTTAATAAATAGACTATGAAAACAATTATTTTTACCGAAAATGCACCACAGCCTATTGGGCCCTATAGTCAGGCTGTAGTAATTGATAATACCTTATACACTTCTGGACAAATTGCAATAAATCCTGAATCTGGAGAATTAGTAATAGCTGATATTTCCTCTGAAACTGAACAGGTCATGCAGAATTTAAAAGCCGTTTTAGCGGCTGCAGAAATGTCTTTTGAAAACGTCATTAAAGTCACCATTTATATCATTGATATGAATGATTTCGGAAAAATAAATTCAATTTACGGGAATTATTTTAACGAAAAAACCGCTCCAGCACGTGAAACGGTTCAAGTAGCTTGTTTGCCAAAAAATGTATCTATTGAGATTTCGTTAATTGCCAAAAAATAAGTTAATCAATTTACTTGTTTAAAACGTGAAAATCAATCAAACCATCGATAGGTCTTCGCAATACGTTCCCTAATTTTAAATTATGACGTTCTAGAACGGTCTGTAATTCCTCTTTAAGATAAAAAGCAATTGAACCGATGAAGTGTATTGGAACGTCGTAACAATTTTCGTATTGTTTGATATAATTTTCAACAAAATCTTCCATATCAGAATAAATAATTTTTTGACAAAATTCTTCTTTTTTATACTGAATTAAAAATTTAGCAAAAGTGGCTAAATAAGCATTCGGATTTGGTTCTTTATATAAATTATGTTTAATTACATCAGCATCTAAATCAAATGCTTTCTCGAATTTTTCGGCCAAATTTTTGGGCATTTTATTAAAATAAAAACTTCGAAGTAATTTTCTACCAAATTGGTTTCCGCTGCAATCATCCATAGCAATATATCCTAAAGATTGTACTTTTTGATGCAAAATTTTTCCATCAAAATAACTACAGTTAGAACCAGTACCTAAAATACAAACAATTGCCTCTTCGTCTTTTGGCGTAGTTGCATAAACAGCTGCATAGGTATCTTCGTGAACTACAATTTGTGCGTTTATAAAATATCCTTTAAATACATCGGTTAAAAATAATTTCATTCGGTCGGTTCCACATCCAGCTCCATAGAAAAAAAGATGTGTAACACTTCCTTTGTTTAATGAAATATCAAATCGATCATTTAATCGCGAAATTATTTCTTCTTTATTCAACACCTCTGGATTTAACCCAAGTGTTTGAGAGGTAAATAAAACTTTTCCTGATTCATCAATTGAAATCCAATCGGCTTTTGTAGAGCCACTATCTACTAATAATTTCATATTTAATTGGGTTATAGTATCAAAAAAAAAATGAGTATTCATGTTAAAAACACCAACTCTAACTTTTGATAAAAATGAAAAATTTCGCTAAAAATTAAGTTAGCGAAATTTACTTTTTGTTATTTAATACTTGAAATGTGAACGGCTAAATCTATTAGTTTACTTGAATATCCATATTCATTATCATACCAAGAGATGATTTTGAAAAAAGTTGAATTCAATCCAATTCCCGCATTGGCATCAATAATTGAAGTTCTAGTATCAGAAACAAAATCTTGAGAAACAACTAAATCTTCAGTATATCCTAAAACACCTTTCATAGTAGTCTCAGAAGCTGTTTTCAACACAGCCATTATTTCTTCATAAGAAGTTTCTTTAGCTACTTTTACAGTTAAATCAACTACCGAAACGTCAGTTGTAGGAACACGCATTGACATACCCGTTAATTTTCCGTTCAATTCAGGAATAACTTTTCCAACCGCTTTAGCAGCTCCAGTAGAAGAAGGAATAATATTTACACTTGCAGCACGACCACCTCTCCAGTCTTTTCTAGAAGGTCCGTCAGTTGTCATTTGAGTTGATGTTGTAGCATGAACAGTAGTCATCAAAGCTTCAACAATTCCAAAGTTATCATGAATTACTTTAGCCAAAGGAGCCAAACAGTTTGTGGTACAAGAAGCATTTGAAACGATTAAATCCGTTGCTTTTGCTTTATCATGGTTTACACCCATTACAAACATTGGTGCATCAGCTGATGGTGCAGAAATTATTACTTTTTTAGCACCACCTGTAATATGAGCTTGAGCTGTTTCGATAGTTGTGAAAAAACCTGTACATTCAGCAACTACGTCTACTCCTACTTCATCCCATTTTAAGTTGGCAGGATCTCTTTCTGCTGTAATTCTGATATGTTTGTCGTTTACGAAAAGTTTTCCGTCAATTACTGCTACTTTTCCAGCGAAACGACCGTGAACTGAATCGTATTTTAATAAATAAGCCAAATGATCTACATCTAATAAATCATTAATTGCAACTACTTCAACATTATCTCTGTTGAAAGATTCTCTAAAAACAATTCTTCCAATTCTTCCAAAACCGTTTATTCCTAATTTAATTTTTGACATTTTTTTATTTTTACTTTTTATTTTAATTTTTTATGTAGTCATTATATCAGAGACACGAAGTAGTTCCTTGTCAATTTCTGTTTTTCCTTTAATAGCTTGTTCTAAGGGTGTTAAAGTGATCTTGTCATGCCATAATCCAACCATATAATTAGATTTTCCTTCTAATAATGACTCTACTGCTTTTACTCCTAATCGACTTGCAAAGACTCTATCAAAACAAGATGGAGCACCTCCCCTTTGCATGTGACCGAGTACCGAAACTCTGACATCATATTCTGGTAAATTTGCTTCAACATAATCTTTTAATTCGAACACGTTTTTACCAATTTTGTCTCCTTCGGCAATTACAACAATACTAGAAGATTTTCCTGATGCCTTGCTTTTTTTCAAGGAATCTAATAATCGCTCTAAACCCAAATCTTCTTCTGGGATAAGGATTTCCTCCGCCCCTGCTCCAATACCAGCATTCAGCGCTATATGGCCTGCATCTCTACCCATAACCTCCACAAAAAACAAGCGGTTGTGCGAACTTGCAGTATCTCTAATTTTGTCAATTACTTCAACTACAGTGTTTAAAGCTGTGTCGTAACCAAGAGTGTGACTGGTTCCAAAAATGTCATTATCAATAGTTCCTGGAATTCCCATCACTGGAAAACCAAATTCTGAATTAAAGATTTCAGCTCCAGTAAAACTTCCATCACCGCCAATAATTACTAGAGAATCTATTTGGTGTAATACTAAATTATCATATGCTTTTTTTCGACCTTCAACAGTCATAAATTCTTTAGAACGAGCCGATTTTAAAAAAGTTCCACCCTTATTTATTATGTCCTTTACGCTTCTTGGACCTAATTCTTCAAAGTCGCCTTCAATCATGCCTTGATATCCTCGATAGATTCCGATGCATTCAATGGAATGAAAAGCACAAGTTCTAACAACAGAACGTATGGCAGCATTCATGCCTGGTGAATCACCACCAGAAGTCAGTACTCCTATTTTTTTTATTATTTTAGACATAGTAAGGTATTAAAAATGTAAATTTATAATAATTCGATTGTTAAAAAAGTAGATTAATTAAATAATTAAATCAATCATAAAATTCAAACGTTTTCGTTGATAAGTTTTTTGAGCTTTAGCAATGA
>JBIHZQ010000109.1:0-5880 GCA_044231345.1 Flavobacterium sp. | reverse complement strand
AATGGTACCATTACCATTGCACCACTCACTCCAGCAGGAACGTATACGGTAACCTACCAAATCTGTGAGGTGTTAAACCCAACAAATTGTGATACAGCAACGGCAACAGTTACGGTAGGTGGTTGTTTAGATTTTGCAGTTAATGATTGTGATAATGACGGAGAGAGCAACGGAACAGAAGCTTCTAATGGTACAGACCCTAGTAATCCTTGTTCTTATACTAATGCGCCTGCCACCACTAGTGCGGCATATGCAACGTGGTCGGTATTGGATTGTGATGGAGATGGAACGCCAAATGGTACTGATTTAAACCCAAAAGACCCTTGTATTCATGCAGCGGGAGCTACCCCAGTTTTCACTAACCCGATTTGGGCTGCTGCGGATTGCGATAATGACGGAGAAAGCAATGGTACTGAAACCACCAACGGAACCGATCCAAACAATTCTTGCTCATATACTAATTTTCCAGCATCAACAAGTGCAGCATATGCTTTTTGGTCGGAATTAGATTGTGATGGAGACGGTGTTATAAATGGAACAGAAGTGGAAGACGGAACCGACGAAACAAATCCATGTGAATCCATTTCAGCTCATGGAACTTTTCCATTATCAGAAACATTTTTAGAGGGCGATTGTGATGATGATGGGCTGACCAATGGGGAAGAAATTGGACTTGATCCTACTAAACCAAATGATTCTAATAATAATGGTATTTCAGATTATTTAGAAGTTAATAGTCATACTGAATCTGAGGATGATTTAGAAATATTTAATGCCGTTACCCCAAATGGCAATGGAGAAAATGACGTGTTTACTATAAGAAATATTGAATTATATCCTAACAACACCTTAACGATTTTCAACAGATGGGGAATAGTGGTATATGAAGCGGATGGTTACGGACAGAACAACACCTATTTTAAAGGAATTTCTGAAGGTAGATCAACAATCAATAAATCGGAAGAATTGCCAATTGGAACCTATTTTTATGTATTGAGATACCTTAATTCTAATGGAATTTCAAAACAACGTTCAGGATATTTATACTTAAACAAATAAATCTAAAGTGACTTTAGTCATTAAGAAATTAATAAAAAAGAAGATGAAAAAATTAATTTGCATAACGATTTTGTTTTTAATTGGTTGTACTGCCTTTGGACAACAAGAACCACAATTTACCCAATACATGTATAATTCAGGAGTAATCAATCCTGCGTATGTTGGCTCGAAAGGCTATACGAATTGGTACGGTTTGTATCGCTCACAATGGGTTGGTTTAGATGGTGCGCCCCAAACGGCAGCTATTTCAGTAAATAAGCCAATTGAAGGGAGTAATTTAGGATATGGAATTACGGTAATAAATGACCGAATCGGACCTAGCGACGAAACACAATTCGCGATAGATTTATCGTATACATTAAAATTAAATGGGGATTCAAGACTAGCTTTTGGTATAAAAGGCTCTGGAAATTTATTGAATGTTGATTATTCAAAATTAAATCAGTTTAACCCTGGTGAAGGAATACTTCAGAATAATATAGCGAATCGATTTTCTCCGAATATTGGAGTTGGATTTTATTATTACACCGCTAAAAGTTATTTTGGAATATCTGTTCCAATGATTTTAGACACGAAACGATATGATGATGTAGTAACTTCGGAAGTTAATCAGAGATACCATCTCTACGTTACGGGGGGAAAAGTGTTTGAATTGAACCCAACAATTAAATTTAAACCCGCTTTTATTACCAAAGTAGTCAATGGGGCTCCTTTGCAAGTAGATTTGTCGGGTAATTTTTTAGTGAACAACTCATTTTCGTTTGGTCTAGCCTACAGATGGGATGCTGCAGTAAGCGCAATGGCAGGTTTTCAGGTTACTAAAAATTGGTTTATTGGATACGGATACGATAGAGAAACCACTCGATTGACTGGGTATAACTCGGGTTCACATGAATTATTTTTACAATTTGATATTTTCGAAAGAGGGTCACGCATAGAAACTCCAAGATTCTTTTAATAAAGTTAATTATGAAAAAAAATATACTACTCGCATTATTGTTGCCTTTTCTGGTTTTTTCTCAGCAAAAAGCAATTACAAAAGCCGATGCTTTTTTTAATGAAGGCAATTATTATACTGCAATTCAGCTCTACGAAGCCCAAGTTTTAAAGGGATTAGTTTCAAAAGAACTGTATGTGAAATTAGGCGATGCCAACTATTTTAATGCCAACTATGCCGAAGCCAATAACTGGTATACCAAGGCGTATGCAATTTCTCCAGAATGCTCCAGTGAATTTAACTTTAGATTTTCACACACCTTGAAATCGGTTGGATTTACGGAAGAGGCGAAAAAGCAAATGGATTTATTCGTGCAAAAAAGTCCCAATCAAATTAGAGCAAAATTAGCCCAACGGGAAATTGTTGCTAAGCCTAAATTTGAATTTTCAACTCCCAATTTACTTTCTATTAATTCAGAGTTTTCGGATTACGGAGCTTCAATAAAAGGAGATTCGTTGTTATTCTCAAGTGCCAAAACTAAAAAAATTCATGCTAAAATTTATCAAAGAACCAATCAGCCGTATACTAATTTGTACCTAACAGTAAAAGGAAAAGAAGGTGTTTTTAGTGAGCCAAAATTGTATGCTAAAACTAGTTATTCCAACTTTCATGAGGCAAGTCCAGTTTTTTCGCCTGACGGGAAAACCATGTATTATACTCAAAATCAGTTAAAAGAAAATTCAAAAAATCAGTTAGTTAACGGGCGATTTAAATTATACAGATCAACGTTGGCTAATGGAGTTTGGAAAGAGGGACAACCCATCACTTTTTCACAAAATGACTCTATTCGTGTGGCTCATCCCGCAATAAATAAAGCGGGTACTTACTTGTTTTTTGCATCGGATAGTAAAGGAACTTTTGGAAATTCAGATATTTTCAAAGTTGCCATAAACAACGACGGAACCTTCGGGGTATTAGAACATTTAAGTGATAAAATAAATACGGAAGGACGTGAAACATTTCCTTTTGTAACCAATGATAATGTGTTGATTTTTGCTTCTGATGGACGTCCTGGAATGGGTGGATTAGATTTATTTGCTATTGATTTGAACGATAAAGAGGCAACTGCAGTAAATTTAGGCGCAGCTATTAATAGTCCATTTGATGATTTTGGAATGGTAGTTAATTCGGTAGTGACCGCTGGGTTTTTTACGAGTAACCGACCAGGCGGAATGGGCGATGATGATTTGTATTCTTTTGACGTAAAGAAGCTAAAAGAACCTGAATTAGTAGTAGTTAAAGGCGTGATTTCGGACGCATACAATCAGGAGAATGTTGCTGGAGTTGTGGTGAAATTATTAGACAGTACCAACAAAGAGTTAGCAAGTGCTCAAACAGATAACTATGGGAATTATTCTTTTTCTTCGATTAAACCCAATGCAACTTATTTCGTAGTTGTTGAAAAAGAAAATTATCAAATATCGAAGATGCCAATCGTAGTTGGACTTGCTAATTTTGAAAATAAAATTAAAATAAATAAGAATGAAGTTGCAGTAAACAACGGAGATGATTTGGGTAAATTACTTCAAATTAATAAAATTTATTTTGATTTAGGTAAGTACACCATACGAAAAGATGCTGCAATAGAATTGGATAAAATTGTTGCTTTTATGAAGCAAAATCCATCGGTAAAAATTGAAATTGGTTCGCACACTGACAGCAGACAATCTAAAGCTTTAAACGTTGCTTTGTCGGAGAAAAGAGCCGAAGCCACAATGAAATATATTAGTAGTAATGGTGTTGATACTAGTCGATTAACCGCAAAAGGATATGGCGAATCTCAATTGTTAAACAAGTGCAGTGATGGAGTAAAGTGTAGCGAAGCAAAACACCAGTTAAACAGAAGAAGTACCTTTATTGTTCAGAAATAAAAATGATTAAATAATTTTCAAACGGCTAAAGTAATTTAGCCGTTTTTTTTTGTATTTATTTGGTTCAAAACGTTTTGAACGATTTTTAGAGTAGAAATTAATATATTTGAACTAAAATTAGCAATCAGTTGAAACAGTCATTCCTTTTTTTATGCCTACTTTTTTTTGCCAACACAAAAGTTTTGGCGCAAGAACTGCTTCCATTTGTTGAAAATTTCACGAAGTCGGACTATGCAGGAGACAATCAAAACTGGAATGTGGTTCAGGGAAATGATCATGCCATATATTTGGCAAATAACCATTACTTTTTAAGGTATAATGGCGTAAGATGGGAAAAGTACACGCTTCCCTATAAAACCATTATCCGTTCTGTTTTTAGTGACGGAAATCGAATTTATTGTGGTTCTTATAAAGAATTTGGCTATTGGGAACGAATCAATGGCGAGATGATTTATTTTTCTCTTTCTGAAGGAAAACAACTTTTTTTAGGGAATTCAGATAATGAAGAAATCTGGAAAATAATTAAGCATAAAGAGGCAATTTATTTCCAATCGTTCAACGAGATTTTCATTTATAAATCCAATGCAATTACCAAAGTTAAGTTTCCTTTTCAAATCTCTTATTGTTATGAAGTCGATGATGAAATCTACGTGGCTTCTGTAAGAAAAGGGGTATATATCATGAAAAATAACCAATTTATCAAAAAGAAAAATTGGGAAACTATTGATGACAATATCATACATAATATTGAGAAATACCAAGGAATTCCGTATGTTTTTACTAAGAGTAACGGAATATTTTTAGAAGTGAATGGGGTTTTGCAGCCTTGGAAAAATGGATTAAACAATCAGTTAAAAAACGAAGTAATACTAACGGCTAAATTTATCGATGCCAATTTATTAGCCATTGGAACGGCACTAAACGGGCTCTATTTGGTAGATTTAAAAAACAATTCCTACAAGAATTTAAACAGACAAAATACCTTAAAAAACAATGCGGTTTTAGCCATCACTATCGATAAGGAAAACGATATTTGGCTTGGCTTAGACAATGGAATTTCCCATGTGGAGATTAATGCGGCCGTAAGTATGTTTTCCGATAATTCAGGAGTATTGGGTTCGGTATATTCTTTAGCAACTCAAAACAATCACTATTTATTTGCTACAAATCATGGTTTGTTTACTTCAATCAACAAACAAATAGCGCCGATTCCTAATGCACAAGGACAGGTTTGGGATATTTTTCAACACAACGATTCTTTTATTATTGGTCATAACGACGGTACTTACGTTTTTGAACGGGGAGTGCTTAGAAAAGCCAACCAAATCAGTGGAGGTTGGAAGTTGTTAAAAAGCGAATTTGAAACGGTTTATTTTCAAGCGACCTACTCAGGAATTGTTTGTTATAAGAACATTAATGAGCTTTCAAAATTTAAGTTTTTAGAAAAATTAGCCAAACCAATAAGGAATATCGCCCAAAACAAGCCTAACGAACTATGGGCGGCAGATAACTACAGAAGTTTGTATCGAATTGTTTACGATTCTAATTTTATCACCAAAAAAATTGAAAATATATCCCAAGACAACGGAATTGTAAATGATTTTGCTGTAAAAATATTTAAATACAAAAATGAAATACTATTTTTAATCAACAAAAATTGGTACACTTATAATGCCATTGCTGGAAAATTAGTTATTGACCCTGTTTTTAATAAAGAGTTTAAAAATATTTCTGATATTATTCCAATAGATGATTCCAATTTCATCGTGCTCTATTCTGGGTTGTTATATGCTGTTAGTCAACAGAGAAACGAATTTGTTTGGTCACTACTGCCTGAAAAATATTATGCCGGGCGGATAATTTTTGAAAGCACAAAAGCGTTCAAACAAGGAAAATCAATATTGCTTAATTTAGACGATGGTTTTATTTCTTACCAACTCAATACCAAGAGAA
>JBIHZQ010000108.1:0-5923 GCA_044231345.1 Flavobacterium sp. | reverse complement strand
CCAGATTTTATTGTGATTTTACAAGAAATTGGTTTGTTTTTTTTTCTTGCATTGACGGCCTATTTTTTTTGGATATCTAGAAAGCCAAAACGACCCAAAGAAGAACTAAAAATACGAAGTAATTCCAATCGGTTTTTTCTCGGAATGTTATTGTCAGGACTCAATCTATTTCCAATTCCATATTATGTTTTTGTAAGCATTACTTTATCAACTTACAACTATTTTTTCTTTGACAATGGTTTTATCTATCCTTTTGTTTTAGGAGTAGTTTTGGGGTCTTTTTTTGTATTTTATTTGTACATTATATTCTTCAAAAAAGAAGGTAAAACCAGCACTTTTATTATCGCAAATGCCAATACCATTATCGGAAGTATTACGGGAGTAATTTCTTTAATTACTATTTTAAAATTAATAAAACAATACTGGAATTAATGCAGCCAAAAACAGCATCTGATAATTTTTTTGAACGGGTTTACGAAATTGCTCGTTTAATTCCTCACGGAAAAATAACAACATATGGCGCTATTGCCAAAGCACTAGGAACCGCTCGTTCTGCACGAATGGTAGGCTGGGCAATGAATGCATCTCATAATAAGGAAAATGTACCTGCACATCGGGTGGTAAACCGAAAAGGACTCCTAACCGGGAAACACCACTTTGAAGGAACCAACTTAATGCAACAACTACTAGAAAACGAAGGAATTCAAGTGATTGACAACCAAATTATTGATTTTGAAAAACATTTATGGGACCCAAAAATGATCTTATCGGAATAATAGCCATCGATGAAACTATCAATAATTACAATTTAATTGCCTTAAAATCCGAACTTTTCATAGTATATTTGCAATCTAAATTAAGTCTTAATAAAGACAAGTAAATCCGTATGAAATTAGATAGAAAAGAGGTACTTAAAGCATTAGAAACAATTACTATTGCTGGCGAAGGGAAAAATATGGTTGAAAGCGGCGCTATTGCAAATGTCGTTACTTTTGGTGATGAGGTAGTGGTAGATTTAGTATTGAATTCTCCAGCATTGCACATAAAAAAACGCGCAGAAGAAGACATTAAAAAAACGATTCATGAATTAGTTTCGCCAGAGGCTAATATAAAAATAAACAGCAAGGTTCAAACGCCTGAAAAGAATGAGATTAAAGGAAAATTAATTCCAGGAATTAAAAATATTATTGCAGTTGCTTCTGGAAAAGGAGGCGTTGGAAAATCAACTATCACCGCAAATTTAGCTGTTTCTTTAGCAAAAATGGGCTTTTCCGTTGGAGTTTTAGATGCTGATATTTACGGACCTTCAATGCCAATTATGTTTGATGTAGAAACTGAAAAACCCATTTCAGTGACTATCGACGGAAGGTCAAAAATGAAACCGATCGAAAGCTATGGAATTAAAATTCTTTCCATAGGGTTTTTTACCGCTCCAAGTCAAGCCGTAATTTGGAGAGGACCGATGGCTTCTAAAGCATTAAATCAAATGATTTTTGATGCCGATTGGGGTGAACTTGATTTTATGTTAATCGACTTGCCGCCCGGAACTGGAGACATCCACCTCTCTATAATGCAATCGCTACCCATTACCGGCGCTGTTGTCGTTAGTACGCCTCAAGCCGTTGCACTAGCAGATGCCAAAAAAGGAGTTTCGATGTTTCTGTCCGAAGCCATACAAGTTCCCGTTCTCGGAATCATTGAAAATATGGCCTATTTTATTCCCGAAACTTCTGTTGACGGAATTTTGGATCCGCAATTGAGCGAAACTAAACATTACATTTTTGGTAAAGAAGGAGCAAAAAACTTAGCAAAAGACCTAGAAGTTCCCTTCTTAGGAGAAGTTCCAATAATACAATCCATTCGTGAAGCTGGCGATTATGGTCGTCCTGCAGCTATGCAATCAGGGACAAGTATTGAAACCATATTCGAAACCATAACTCGAAATGTGGTTCAAGAAACAGTAATCAGAAACGAGAATTTACCCGCAACAGAAGCCATTAAAATCACGACCATGGCGGGTTGTTCTGCAGTTAATAAAAATAAATAATTGAAAATTTATTTTCAATAGTAAACACAAGAAAATGAGCTTAGAAGAATTAACCAGTAATGTACAAAAGGCTTTAGAAGAAATTAGACCGTTTTTGAATTCAGATGGTGGCGATATTTCCCTAATTTCGATTGAAGACAATAAACATGTAAAAGTCCGCCTAGAGGGAGCTTGCGTGGGCTGTAGCGTTAATCAAATGACACTAAAAGCTGGAGTAGAAACAACAATCAAGAAATATGCCCCTCAAATAGAAACCGTCGTTAACGTTTCTTAAACGGGCTGGGCGTGCCACCAGTTGCCAGAAAAAGTGGGAATTCATCACGTTTTTTTCGCAACTGCTGTCGGGCTTTACGTTTCAATCCGCCATTCCATAGTTTCGAATACCGAAACTATGAAAAAGCGGGATTTACACTTCAATCCCTCACGCAAATACAGGTAATTTCCATTTTTCTGATAAATATCATAATTTCGGCACTAAAGTTTTCAGAACTTTAATCCGTTGAATTTGAATCTTAAATAAATGATAGAAACTGACATACTTATTATAGGAGCAGGACCCACAGGCCTTTTTACGGTATTTGAAGCAGGCCTACTGAAATTAAAATGCCATATTATTGATGGACTTCCTCAGCCAGGAGGTCAGCTATCCGAATTGTACCCCAAAAAACCCATTTTCGATATTCCTGGATTTCCATCCGTCTTAGCAGGCGATTTAGTGGTCAATCTAATGGAACAAATTAAACAGTTTCAACCCGGCTTTACCTTAAATGAAGTGGCCGAGACGATAGATAAACTAGATGACGGAACGTTTGTGGTAACCACAAATAAAGGTACTAAACATCACGCCAATGCCGTGGCAATAGCTGGAGGATTAGGCAGTTTTGAACCACGTAAACCCATGCTTAAAGACCTCGATTTCTATGAACAAGATAGAGGTGTTGACTACTTCGTTAAAGACCCTGAAAAATATCGAAATAAAAAAGTTGTCATTTCAGGAGGAGGGGATTCAGCTTTAGATTGGAGTATTTTTTTAGCAAATGTGGCCTCAAAAGTTACATTAATTCACCGTAGAAATGAATTCAGAGGGGCATTAGATTCTGTTGAAAAGGTGCAAGAATTAAAGTTGACGGGAAAAATTAAATTAATTACCCCAGCAGAAGTTGTTGGTTTTAAAGGCGCCGAACGAATTGAGTCCGTAGATGTAGAAATCAATGGAGCTCGAATGAACATAGAAACAGACTTTTTTATTCCATTATTTGGGCTCACCCCAAAGTTAGGACCAATAGCAAATTGGGGGTTAGAGATAGAAAAGAATGCTATAAAAGTTGACAATTCATTGGATTATCAAACCAATATTCCAGGAATTTATGCCATTGGAGATGTAAATACTTACCCTGGAAAATTAAAATTAATACTTTGTGGGTTTCATGAGGCTACATTAATGTGTCAAAGTGTTTACCAACGAATGAACCCAGGAAAAAAATACGTTCTAAAATACACCACAGTTTCAGGAATAGATGGGTTTGACGGAACTAGAAAAGAAGCAGAAAAGCAAGTGGTAAAAGCAATAGAATAAATTATGGCTGAAGACATTCTAATTAAAATAACCGATCGCGAGGGAGTTACTCACGAAGTTCAAGCGCCAACAGATATGAACCTAAACATTATGGAGTTAGTTCGTATGTATGAATTAGCCCCAGAAGGAACTATAGGAATTTGTGGTGGAATGGCAATGTGCGCATCGTGTCAATGCTACGTTTTAAATGACATTGAAATCCCAGAAAAAACCGATGATGAGGAAGCTATGCTTTCAGAAGCTTTCCATGTTAGATCAAATAGTCGCTTAGGTTGCCAAATCAATATTTCCAATAAATTAGAAGGATTAGCAATAGAATTAGCTCCAGAAAGCTGATTTATTTATACAAATGCTACTTCTTTTTTGCCAATAATTTCTTCAATAGCATCCCATAGTCCTATTCTTTTTTCTAAAGCTTGTAATGAAACCGCCTCTACTTCTGACCACTTTGTTTCACTAGTGCCGCAAAGTGCTGCAATCATTTGCATTGCCATTGGGCCGTGCTCATCTGCGTCCAACTCAATATGTCTTTCGAAATAATAAATTAATTGACTCAAATCGGTTTCAGGAAAATTTTCTTGAAAATTCTTCAATATTTCGGTGAACATACTCGGAATTAAATCTTCTCTTCCAAAGGTAAATGCGGCAGCAATTGCATGAGGCTTTCCCTCTTCAATAACTCTAAAAGTAAAGTCTAAAAACGATTTTATATTCGGATGTAAATTACTTTTTTTAATCGAAACAAATATGTTTTGTGTTGCTACAACATCGGTTAAAAAAGCATTTATTTGGTCAGTATTTGCACCACAAGATTCCATTGCTTCAACGTACATTTCAAAATGACTCAAATGCCTACCATCTAGCGTTAAATCAGTTTCTTCCGCCAAAACTATTTCGTTTATTAAATAACGAATTTCTGAATTTTTTGTTGCAAACCACGGGATAGTGGTGCAGGTAAGTTTGCTTTGAAGGGCTTTTAGTAAGGACATAAAGTCCCAAACTGCATAAACATGATTTTCTAGAAAATGGTGTAAATCGGAAATCGTTTGTACTTTATTATAAAGGGGATGTTGCAACAAAATGTCTTTTTGTGGCTGAATACTTTGGTTAATTTTATCGCTATTCATGGGGATGTTTATTTAATACAAAAATAAAAAGCTTCTATAAAAATAGAAGCCTTTTGTATCAATTTTATAAATACTTTAATAGTTGTTTGATATTATTTAAAAGCGGGAATTCCAGTAATATCCATCCCTGTAATAAGCAAGTGAATATCATGCGTGCCTTCGTAAGTAATAACCGATTCTAAATTCATCATGTGTCGCATGATGGAGTATTCGCCCGTTATTCCCATTCCGCCTAATATCTGTCTGGCTTCACGAGCAATTCCAATAGCCATTTCAACATTATTTCTTTTGGCCATAGAAATTTGAGCCGTTGTAGCTCTCCCTTCATTTCTCAAAACACCTAAACGCCAAGTTAATAATTGTGCTTTAGTGATTTCTGTAATCATTTCAGCTAATTTTTTTTGTTGTAATTGAGTCCCAGCAATTGGTTTGTCAAATTGAATACGTTCTTTAGCATAACGTAATGCGGTGTCATAACAATCCATAGCTGCGCCAATTGCACCCCATGCAATACCGTATCTGGCCGAATCCAAACATTGCATTGGAGCACCAAGTCCAGTTTTACCAGTTAATAAATTTTCTTTAGGAACTTTTACGTTATCAAAAATTAATTCACCTGTGGCACTTGCTCTCAATGACCATTTATTGTGTGTTTCGGGTGTAGTAAAACCTTCCATTCCTCGTTCTACAATCAATCCATGAATTCTTCCTTCTTCATTTTTTGCCCATACCACTGCGATGTCAGCAAAAGGAGCGTTAGAAATCCACATTTTGGCACCATTCAAAAGATAATGATCTCCCATATCTTTATAATTGGTAATCATACTTCCTGGATCAGAACCATAATTAGGTTCGGTCAGACCAAAGCATCCCATGAATTCTCCTGAGGCTAATTTTGGAAGATATTTTTTTCGCTGTTCTTCATTTCCGAATTTCCAAATCGGATACATCACCAAGGATGACTGAACTGATGCAGTAGAACGAACGCCAGAATCACCTCGTTCAATTTCTTGCATTATTAATCCATAGGAAATTTGGTCTAATCCAGCTCCACCATATTCTTCTGGAATATAGGGTCCAAACGCTCCAATATCAGCTAATCCTTTAATAATTTGGGATGGGAATTCTGCTTTTTGAGCATAGTCCTCAATAATAGGAGAAACCTCTCTTTTA
>JBIHZQ010000038.1:0-18204 GCA_044231345.1 Flavobacterium sp. | reverse complement strand
AAATCCTGCGCTTTTTTGCGCAGATTGCAATGAAAAACGGGAATACGACTTATTGAAATGCCTGTATTTGTGCTTCAAAAAAAATAAAAATGTTATGTGGAAAGGAAGAGAAATTCTCGGGTTATCTGTTCACGCAATTGCGTGATAGAATGTAGCACCTTCTTTATGGCTAAAGGGTTGCTAAGCTTTCATCGGGTCTAATCCCTCGGGCTTTCGTGATAACAATCAATAAATTTATGAACGGTACAAAGTAAGGCAATAGAATTGAATTTTGCAACTGCATACTAATTTTAAATAAAAAAAGAGGTTGATTAATTTGCAAATCAATTTGGTTTCATACCTTTGCAAAGAAATTTAGAGGAAAAATTTGACCTGATTGCAACCTCTGATACTGAAATTATTCGGTATTATAAAAAATGCTAAAGCAGAAACTATCTCCTTTGTCATTTTTGCAATCCTATTTTTTCTCGATTAATTATATAAATCTATATTATTTATGGCCTATTTATTTACGTCAGAATCTGTGAGCGAAGGGCATCCAGATAAAATTGCGGATCAAATTTCAGATGCTTTAATCGATAATTTTTTGGCTTTTGACCCAGAATCGAAAGTCGCTTGTGAGACCTTGGTTACTACGGGCCAGGTGATTTTGGCTGGGGAAGTTAAGTCGAAAATTTATTTAGACGTGCAACAAATTGCGCGAGATGTGATTCGGAAAATTGGTTATACGAAGAGTGAATATATGTTTGAGGCCAATTCTTGCGGTATTTTATCGGCAATTCACGAACAATCTTCTGATATTAACCAAGGAGTTGAAAGAGCTAATCCTGAGGATCAAGGTGCGGGTGATCAAGGAATGATGTTTGGATATGCAACGAATGAAACTGAAGATTATATGCCATTGGCGTTGAATTTATCCCATAAATTATTACAAGAGTTAGCGATCTTACGTCGGGAAAATAAGGAAATTAAGTATTTGCGTCCGGATGCAAAATCACAAGTTACTTTAGAATATAATGATGACAACAAACCCGTTCGAATTGACGCGATTGTGATTTCAACGCAACACGATGATTTTGATGAAGAAGAAAAAATGTTGGCCAAAATCAAAAAAGATTTAGTGGGTATTTTGATTCCGAGAATTATTCAAAAGAATCCTAAATATGCTCATTTATTTAATGACGCAATCAAATATCACATCAATCCAACTGGTAAATTTGTGATTGGTGGACCGCACGGCGATACGGGATTAACTGGCAGAAAAATCATTGTGGATACTTATGGCGGAAAAGGAGCTCACGGTGGTGGGGCTTTTTCGGGTAAAGATCCGAGTAAAGTGGATAGAAGTGCGGCTTATGCTACGCGTCATATTGCCAAAAATCTGGTAGCTGCGGGAGTGGCTGATGAAATTTTGGTTCAAGTTTCTTATGCAATTGGAGTGGCAAAACCAATGGGTATTTTTATTGATACTTATGGCACCTCAAAAGTGGATTTAACGGATGGCGAAATTGCTAAAAAAGTAGAAGAATTGTTTGATATGCGTCCGTACTTTATTGAAAAAAGATTGCAGTTGAGAAATCCAATTTACAGTGAAACTGCTGCTTATGGCCACATGGGAAGAAAACCTGAAACTGTAACAAAAACATTTACTGCGCCGGGTGGAATTGAGAAAACCGTTACGGTAGATTTATTTACTTGGGAAAAATTAGATATGATTGCTTCGGTAAAAGCAGCTTATGGATTATAGTTTAAACTATTAGCTTTACAATAAAACCCTGACCAATAACTGTCAGGGTTTTGTTTTTTAGCCCCGATTGAAGTGGCATCGATTTATGGCGGGGTTCGCCATAAAACATAAAACGAAAAGCGGGAAATAGCTACAAATTATACTTTAAGCTAAAAATAATATATCTTGGTTGTACAGTGAATTGGGAGGTTCGGGTTGAAAACTGTGAAAAACTATCATCGTTTAACGAGGTCGTGTTCAATAGATTAGTGGCGCTTATTTTATATTCTAACTTGCTGTCTTTTTTTTGATAAATTAAACTGGCTGAGAGAAAATCATACTCATTTTCGACTGTTTTGCTATTGTTGTAGTAGTGATTAAACTCATATTCAGAAACAAATGAAAAACACTCCAAGAAATAATAATCTAACCGAGCGAAAGGTTTGTCTGTGTAAAATGTGGTCCCACTATAGTCGTTAATGGTGACTTCGTATCCAACTTCTAAATTTGGTAGATTTTTATAATTTGTCGATGCTTTTACAGAGTAATTTTGGGTAAAACTTTCGTTAACCACTAATTGGTTTCCTTGAATATTGTTGAATTTTGACCAATTAATATTGGCGCTCACAGAGGCTTTGTATCTTTTTAGGAACGAGCGACCATAGGCACCTCTTCCGGAAAGCGTTTCGTCAGCAAAATTAGAGTTGAAAGGTACTGATGTTTGGTTACCATCATTAAAAAAAGCTTGTGTTTTTATGGCATCTAATTTTTTTGAATAGGATGCAAAAGCGGTAATGTTTTCAAAATTAAACATGTTGTATTTAAAATATCGAAGGGAATGCACTTGTGACGTTGCATTTTCTAGTAACCTATTTCCCCTATTTAAACTATTATAACTTGAAAAGACGTACCCCTCGGCTAATTGATTGATGTCGGTAAAACTATTGCTTAAAGAATAATTATAGGTCAATGATTCTGCTTTTTTCAGTTGATAGATGGCCAAAAAATCGGGTAAAACTCGATAGAAATTTTGATTAAAATTGGAGCTTAATTGTTGGTTAGTCATGTCATAACTATGAAAACTAACGCCTGGTGTGAACGTAAATTTTCCAGTCAAAATTTTGTAATGTAACCCAAGAAAAGTGTCGTTAAAATCGTAAGTCACTTTGTTGGTGTTTTCGATTTCATCCAAATCATTTATGGTTCCGCTTTCCAAAACTTGAAAGATACTTGAGTTAAAATTTTGATGAGAATAGGTCGCCCCTAATGTTACATTAATATTACTTTTAGGAGTAATCATGTAGTAGTAATCTAATTTTCCATCTATTTTGTTAGTTTTTACAAACCTGTTTTGATTGATGTCAAACCTGTTTTGGGTAATTAAATTTAGTCCACTCGGAAACGGATCTTGCCCTAAATTAGCATTATAAAAAGGATCTTCGTCTTGGTATAAATGTTGCATTTCGAAAGCGAATATGTTTTTTTCACTCTGCGTATAATACAAGCTCAGGTTTTGATTGAATGATGTTGGATTTTGATTTTTTTGAGTGCTAATATTATCAATTGTGCTTGTACTATTTTGAATTAATTCTCTTAGCAGTGAATTGTCTTCTGTTTGTTTAGAGAATTTAGATAAAATATCATAATCAAATTGAAAAATTGCGCTCGGCTTATAACTTGAACTTAGTTTAAATAACCCTAAGTTACTTTTTTGATGTGCTAGTTCTTTACGGTTGTCGTTTGTAAGGACTTGAGTTGAATTTGGTGCTAAAATATTGGTTTGAGAGACTGTTTCAAGATCTGTAATTGAAGAAGAAACGATTCCGAATCCACTTAAACTCCATGATTTATTTACGTTATAGGCAAAATTGGTTGCGCCAAATTGGGTTTCAATTTCTTTAGCTCGATTATTTCTTAACAGTGAAATGCCTAGGTCATTACTTGAAACGTTAAAACTGGAACCTCCTTTTCCCATCATGTTTTTGAAACCGCCGGTGAATTTAAAATAATCTTGAACCGTTAAAGGCAATTCTCCAATATTATTGAAATTAGAAATAAAATTTATACTGTATTTTGGATTATAATAAAACAATTTTGGATTGATTAAATACCGCTCTTCGTCATGACCAACTCCAATTCCTGCATTCATGTCCCCAAACCAAAAATTCTTTTTCCCTGATTTTAATTTGATGTTCATGGCCACGTTATCTTGATTATTTTCAACCCCTTTCAGAATTGAATTCTCATTATAATTTCTGAGCACTTGAATTTTATCGATGGCATCCGCAGGAATATTTTTTACCCCAAGTTTGGTATCCCCATCAAAAAAGTCTTTTCCTTCGACCATTAATTTTGAAACTTTCTTGCCCTCCACTTCGATTTCGCCATCAGCATTAACCTCAACTCCAGGTAATTTTTTTAACACATCTTCTAATTTTCGTTCTGTTCCTGTTTTGAAGCTATCTGCATTATAAACAATCGTATCGCCTTTAATAGAAACTGGCATTTCTCGCACAATTTCGACACCATCTAATTCAATTCCGCCCGACTCCATAATGATGTTTTGGGTTTTGTTTTCATTTTGTGTAGTGATGGTAATCTCTTTGTTTTGCATTCCTAGATAGCTGACTTTTACGGTGTAAGTTGTATTAGGTTTTAGATTTAACAAAAATTTTCCTTTGTCGTTTGTAATGGCATAGGAATCCATTGCTTTTGTAACTTGGTTGACGGCCATTACATTTGCCATTTCTAAAGGTTTATTTGTACTGTCTGAAATAATCCCTTCCATTTTTATGGACTGAGAAAAAGCAATAGAGGTAACTAACAAGAAAGCGAGTAGGAATTTTTTCATGGTAACTTGGAATCAAGATTAAATAATAGTAACTATTTGAAAATATACTAACGCCCCATTCTTATTTGCATTCCGCCATTTCCACCTCGTCCTTGATTCATTTCTCTAAATTCTTCCATTTTTTTCAAAATAATATCGTCATATTCAGCTTGTGTAGTCACTTTTCCTGTTGTTGGCGCTTTAATTTCTACTTTATCTTTTGAATTAAGCACAACTTTAGAACACAAAATAATGGTTTTACCATCGCTAACTTCTAAAATCAAACCTGGTAATCCCCAATAATTTTCTGGACCTTGACTAACTGGAATTTCAGGAGTATACCAAGCGGTAATAGTAACTTCTTTTGGTAATTCAATGTCGTCCATGAAATTAGTTTTCTTTTCTGAAGTTTCTGATTTTATGGCTGCATCGCTAGCACCTTCCTTTTTCTCTTCTCGTTTCTTAGGTCTGAAATTTTTGAAATCTGTTTTGCTTACTGGACGAACTACGGTTGCTTTAAAACAAGTATAACCTCCAATTAATTTAGTTTCTGATTCCATTTTCCAAGCATAATTTGGGAGCGAGTCCTTAATTAGAAATTCTTTACCCATAAATTCTTTATCTACAGAATAAGACTTTTCTTTAATATTTTTATATTGAGTTCCACCACCACCCATTACGGAACTCATTATTTTCATTCCTCCTCCATTTTGACCTGGGGCATCTAACTTTTCTTCCTCTTTATAGATGGAAGCCGTTTGATTAAAATTTAAAATAAATGTTTTTTCAAACATCTTCTTCATGCGTTCTTCCATCATTTTTTGCATGTCAGGATTCATATCTTTATTGCCCTCAAATCTTGCTTTAAAATCTGCAGTGCTTGTTTTAGATTCATAGACTGCCATTCCTTGAAATCCCTGAGCTGAAGCAAAGAAACTTTGAAATACTAGTGCAAAATAAATACTTAATTTTAGAGTTACATTTTTCATTAGTTTGTGTAATTGAAATTGATTTAAAAAAATTCAAAAAATATTGGAACAAATATGACGATATTCGAACGCATTTGTTACTAATTTATTGTTAAAATAATATCTTTGACTTTTGAGTTGTTCAAGAGTTTAATAGAAATAATAGAGGATGAAAAAAACAATATCGCTACTAATCATATGTTTTAGTTGGGTTGCGCTTTCGCAAAACAAAGTTGTAAAAGCGGAAAAGCTCCATTCTATAATGGTTAATGCAGACCAGTATTTTGGTTTAGATGTTTTAGAAAATTATTATTTCGAAAAAAACAACGTCTTAATTAAAAAGAATCCTAACCAAACCTGGGAATATCAAAATAACGCTCTGGGGAAAATAAGTTCCGTAGATTTTAAGAACCCATTGCGAATTCTAGTTTTTTATGAAGAATTTAATACGCTTGTTTTTTTAGATAATCAATTAAATGAAATTCAGAAAATAACCTTCAGTCTTCTAGACAACCCTTTATTTATCTCGTTTGTAGGCATGGCAACACAAAATCAAATTTGGGCCTTTGACTCAGCTTTACAGCAATTATTTTTATATAATTATATCAATAATACTCGAGTCGAGCAATGCCAACCAATAAAAAATAAATGGCTCTACAGTCAATCGACTTTTACTTCATTTTATTGGATATCCAAAAGCAATACTTGGGAGAGTTGTTCATTGATTGGAAAGAACAAAACGATTGTAGCGTTACCAAATTGGGACAAAATTCAATTTATTAATGACGAACGTTTTGTATTTTTTAATAATGGAGCACTGTTTTTAAAATCAACTAATTCTGATTTGACCTATAAAATTGAAAATGTTGACAATTCCTTTACTAATTTTTATTGGAGAGACCAAATTTTATCTATTTTTACCAATCAGCAAATAATCAATTATAAAATTAGTATACCATAATGCATATAGCAGTCGCGGGCAACATCGGTGCCGGAAAAACAACATTAACCAGGTTACTGGCAAAACATTTTAAATGGGATCCTCATTTTGAGGACGTTGTAGACAATCCATACCTTGACGATTTTTATCATCAGATGGAACGTTGGTCGTTTAACCTTCAAATTTATTTTCTTAACAGTCGTTTTAGACAGGTTTTACAAATTCGTGAAAGTGGAAAAAAAATAATTCAAGATCGTACCATTTATGAAGATGCGCATATTTTTGCACCGAATCTTCACGCAATGGGATTGATGACTAATCGTGATTTTCAAAATTATACTTCGCTATTTGAATTGATGGAGGGTCTTGTTGGTGCACCAGATTTATTAATTTATCTTAGGAGTTCTATTCCTAATTTAGTGGCGCAAATCCATAAAAGAGGACGGGATTATGAAAATACGATTTCCATTGATTACCTTAATCGATTAAATGAACGATATGAAGCTTGGGTGCAAACCTATGACAAAGGGAAAATATTAATCATTGATGTTGACTCAATTAATTTTGTTGATAATCCAGAAGATTTAGGAGGAATTATTAATCGAATTGATGCGGAAATAAACGGATTATTTTAGTCTGTTTTCATTTTATTATAAAAAAAATGTCTCACCTTGGTGAGACATTTTTTTTTAAAAACTTAATCTACTATTTTAAAGCTTCCACTTTAGCTTTTACTTCTTCTAAAGAACCTTCAAAAACTTGAATGTCATTTTTACCATTTTCTGAAGTGATCACGGTTGCTTTAGCTTTTCCGTTAGTTGATGTTATTTCAACTTTTACTTGTTCGCTCGCTTCTTTTTCTGAACAACAGGCTTTTTCTGTTTTAGGCGCAACAAATTTGCCGCTTTCATCATAGTGAGACAAACACATTTCTTTTTGCTCTGGAGTACATTTAAGACTATCGCACATTGCTGCACATTCGTCTTTGGTCATGGTAGCACATTTGCTCATGTCACAATTACCTATCATGTTTCCTTCAGTATTTTCCATTTTTACAATGACAACTTTTGAGCTATTTTCATGACTTCCATTTCCTAAAATTGGAGCAATTACCAATCCAATTAAACAAGTCAATTTAATTAAAATGTTCATTGAAGGTCCTGAAGTATCTTTGAATGGATCACCCACAGTATCACCAGTTACCGCAGCTTTATGGGCATCGGAACCTTTATAAGTCATTTCTCCATTAATCATAACTCCCGCCTCAAAAGATTTTTTAGCGTTATCCCAAGCTCCACCAGCATTGTTTTGAAATACTGCCCAAAGCACACCTGAAACGGTAACTCCAGCCATGTAACCTCCTAACATTTCTGCAATTAACATATTGTTATCTGCATAAACTAATTTACCTAACAAAACGATTGCTATTGGGAACCCGATAGTCATTACTCCAGGTAACATCATTTCGCGTAAAGCTGCTTTGGTAGAAATATCAACACATTTTGCATATTCTGGTTTTCCAGTACCTTCCATGATTCCTGGGATTTCTTTAAACTGACGACGTACTTCGTAAACCATATCCATAGCTGCTTTACCAACAGAATTCATTGCTAATGCAGAGAAAACTACTGGTATCATTCCACCTACGAATAACATGGCTAATACCGGCGCTTTGAAAATATTGATTCCGTCGATTCCTGTAAATGTAACATAAGCTGCAAATAAGGCCAAAGATGTTAATGCCGCCGAAGCAATAGCAAATCCTTTTCCTGTTGCAGCGGTTGTGTTACCCACTGAATCCAAAATATCCGTTCTTGTACGAACTTCTTTAGGTAATTCACTCATTTCAGCAATTCCACCTGCATTATCAGATATTGGTCCGAAAGCATCGATTGCCAATTGCATTGCAGTAGTCGCCATCATTGCCGAAGCCGCTAATGCCACACCATAAAATCCTGCAAATGCATAGGAAGCCCAAATAGCTCCAGCAAATAATAATACCGTTGGGAATGTAGATATCATCCCTGTTGCTAAACCTGCAATTACGTTAGTTCCAGCTCCAGTTGATGATTTTTGTACGATTGCCAATACTGGTTTTGTGCCTAATCCAGTGTAGTATTCTGTAACCGATGAAATGGTTGCTCCAACAACTAAACCTACAATGGTTGCATAGAATACTCTCATTGAAGAAATGTCTTTCAACCCTTCACCAAAGAATTCCATTTTCATAGTGGCAGGCAACATGTATTGAACCAGCACATAACAAGCAATTGCTGTTAATAGTATTGAAACCCAGTTTCCAATATTCAAAGCCTTTTGAACTTGTGCTTCTTTTGCATCGTCGCTTGAGATTTTTACTAGCATCGTTCCGATAATAGAAAATAATATTCCGAAACCTGCGATTGCCATTGGCAATAAGATAGGTCCAATTCCGCCAAAGGCATCTTGAATGTTTCCACCCATATCTTTAATCACATAGTTTCCAAGAACCATTGCCGCCAAAACTGTTGCAACGTAAGAACCAAATAAATCGGCACCCATTCCGGCAACATCACCAACGTTGTCACCAACGTTATCAGCAATTGTTGCAGGGTTTCTAGGATCATCTTCAGGAATACCCGCTTCAACTTTACCAACTAAATCCGCTCCAACATCGGCAGCTTTAGTATAAATACCCCCACCAACACGCGCAAACAAAGCAATGGATTCTGCTCCAAGAGAGAAACCAGCTAATGTTTCTAAAACGATTGTCATTTGTTCCGTTGAAGTCCAAACTCCTCCCATAAAGTAGTGGAAGAAGAAAATAAAGAATCCTGTTAACCCTAAAACCGCTAAACCAGCAACTCCAAGACCCATAACTGTTCCTCCACCGAAAGAGACTTTCAATGCTTGTGGCAAACTTGTACGGGCGGCTTGTGTAGTTCTTACGTTTGTTTTAGTTGCGATTTTCATACCCATATTTCCAGCTAATGCAGAAAAGAAAGCACCAAAAATAAAGGCAACCACTATTAATATGTTGGTTGTTGGAACTACAAATGAAATTCCAGCTAAAACAATACTTGCAAATACTACAAATAGTGCTAATAATCTATATTCTGCTTTAAGAAAGGCTAAGGCACCTTCGTAGATATAATCTGAAATTTCTTTCATCTTACCATCTCCAGCGTCTTGTTTTAAAACCCAATTTCTTTTGATTAACATAAACGCTAATCCTATTAACGCCATTACTATTGGCACATAAATCATGAATGATTCCATAAAAAATAATTTTTGTTCTTAATTTTATCGGGTGCAAAAATAACAAATTTTTAAGAACTTATACAAATTGTACCGTTTTATAAAAACAAATATGTGAATTTTGACTATCCATCTTGTATTTTTGAGAGCAATCGGATGAAATAACTAGTACGATTTTGTTTGTTTGTACGAACATGAAAATAGCCCAGATAGAAAAGTAAAGCAATTGCTATCAAAAATTTTTTTTTGTTAAAGTAAAAAAGCGACCAAAGAAGCTCATTTTACTTTTTACAAAAGCTATTTTTTATTGCGATTCTTGGAATGAATAACTGGAAGTAGCTCCAAAAAAAATTATGGATTAAAAATAAAATCCGAATGATCCTTTTACCGTAAAATTATTGGTTTCAGGAAGGTTTCGATAATTGCCTCTCCATCCAAAATCCAATCGAAATACTTTAAAGATATTTCCAATTCCTGCGGTATATTCCCAATACGGATTCTCGGGAGCTTTGTATACCAATCCGGAGGAATTAATTGCAATGTTATCGTCTGAAACCGAGCCATAGACTCCTCTTATTCCAATAATTTCTCTCCAATTAAGTTTTCTCATGAATGGAATTCTGGCAAATATTTTTCCGTTGAAATGGTGCTCCCATTGAATTGTTGCATATTGATCAGAAACAAATTCATAAAAATTTAGGTTGCTGAATGTATTATCGATAGTAAAATAGGTTTGATTTCCGGGAATAATACTCAACAATCCGAGTGGTACGGTGCCAAAAGTTTTCCCTACTTCTACAATTAAATTGGAACGACCAATAGCGCCAATAATTAGGGGTTGTTTGTAATATAGTTGTACTTTTTGATAATCAAAATCACTTTCTAAAAGGCCCTTAAATCCTTTGCTATAATTGATAAAAAAACGACTAAAAGGGCTATCTACTTGTCTGCGCTCTACACCATAACCAATGGTCTTTTTATTGGGTGTATATTCTATTTGTATATTTATTTCGGACTGATTTACATTACTTTGGATAACTCCTTGAGGGTTTGAAGTTGAGGGTAAAGTAGAAAAATAATCTAAGCTAAAGGTGGTTGATGCGGATGCTAATGTTCTAAAAGAAAAACCTGTTTGAAAAATTAAATTTTTTATTGGTTCTATTTCAATTGATAGGGTGCTTAAATTTATGTTGGTTAGTTTTCCGTTATTTCCTGAGGCAAATAGTCCTGACGAGGCAAAACTGCGGCCTAAAATATCGTTTGTAGTGGTAAGACTTGCACCTATTTGTTCTACATCACGCCGGTTTCCACCCGTGATAATGACTCTGTTTTTGGTATCAATCATCCATTTTCCAGAAAGTCCATATTTAAATTTATTGTCTTCAAAACCATAGGCGGTATAGCCTTGTAATCGCCATTTATCATTTGGACCAAAATAAGTTCTACCTCCAACTCGCAGACGGACCCCTTCAACATCGTTTATTCCAACAGAAGAGAAAATTGGACCATAATCGAAGTTTTTAAATTCGACATAGCCACTTCCGAGTATGGAAACCAAATTGTATATTTTTTTAAATTTAGAAACTGTTTTTAGGGTGTCTAACATTTTATATACACCAAGTTCATCTTTGCTTAATTTCTCAAATCGATTTTCTTGCCAAAATTGATCTGATTTTAGATAAACTTCATTGTCAATAAAATTTACTTCTTCTTTGTAATGCTCTTTTGGTTTTGGAATGTTAAATTGGTGATTTTTAAATAACGTTGTCCGTTTTCCGTATACCCCTTTTGATTCTTCCTTTTTATTTAGTGCAAAATCAGACATCATATAATCTCGTGTTAATAAAAACACAGAATCATTGACTACTTCAAATTCTTGTTCGATGTAGATGTCTTTTACCCAGTTGATATTGGCACTTTTGGTGACTGCCATCGAAATAGTTTTGATGGCGAAAGTAGAGTCGTTTACCCAAAAATCTCCTTTAAACGTAAGTTCGTTTTTTCTACGAGGATAAAATAAAATATTATAGCACCATTTATTATCAATAAAAGAACTATCACGCAAAACATAATTATACACATCGATTCCAGTTCGTGATAATGGGCTTGTAAAACTTTTGTCAAAAAAAGTGAGGTAATTATTATATATATCATACTCTGAATACAAATCTTTTATGAACGTATTTACTCCATCTCCATTACTTAAACCAGAATTTTTGTTGGCTTTAATTATTTCTTTTGTTTTCTTAAGATTATTATCTCCATAAACTTCATAAATCGATTCATTGATAAAAATGGGCAGGTATGTTTTCCCTGTAACCCTCGAGGTATCTACTTGTTTAAAGATAAATTCCATGCCTTTAAAAATTTTATTCTTCATAAAAGCGCTGTCTATCGTATTCATGTCAAACTCTACCTTTTCATATTTGTCCATTTGATATTGATTGAATATATATAAACCGTTTTTACGTTTTCTTTCCCAAATTTTTCTCAAAATATCGATTGCTGGATTATTTTTCTTGGAGGTCTTTCCAGAGAAAATAACAACTTCTTTTAGGTTTTGAATTTCTTTGATTTTTATAGTAAAGTTATAATTAACCTGCTTGGTTAGAGGTACGATTTTAGTTTCAAAACCGATGGTTGAAATTTCAATGGCTTGATAAGTCTTTTGAGATTCTATATAAAATCGCCCGTCTTCATTGGTTACTACGCCTTCATTAGTGTCTTTAAAAATTACGTTGGCATAGGGTACTGGGAGGTTGCTATTGTCAATTACAATTCCGCTCACTTTGGTTTGAGCATGGCTACTATTGAATAGGCAACAGAAAACAACAAGGCTGTAAAATATTTTCTTCATCGTAAATAAAAAAACTTCATCAAAATTTTCTGATGAAGTTTCAAATATAGTTAAATATTAATCGAAATTCACTGTTGAAATTAGCATTTCGAAGTACTTGATTTATTTATTTTTTGTACATAACTTTTTTCACTGCTTTTACAACATCGCCAGCATTAGGCAACCATTCTTTTAATAGAACGGGTGAGTAAGGTGCGGGAGTATCCGCTGTAGTTATTCTTTGTATTGGTGCGTCTAAATAATCGAAAGCGCGCTCTTGTACAATATAAGTGATTTCTGAAGCTACACTTGCAAAAGGCCATGCTTCCTCTAGTACTACTAATCGGTTAGTTTTTCGTACTGAAGTTAGAATTGCTTCATAATCCATTGGACGAACTGTTCTCAAATCAATAATTTCACAAGATATTCCTTCATTTGCCAACTCCTCTGCTGCCAGATGAGCTTCTTTTATTATTTTTCCAAAAGATACAATCGTTACATCCGTTCCTTCTCTTTTAATATCGGCAACTCCAAGAGGAATAATATAATCTCCTTCTGGCACTTCCCCTTTATCTCCATACATTTGCTCTGACTCCATAAAAATTACAGGATCATTATCGCGAATAGCTGCTTTCAAAAGTCCTTTTGCATCATAAACGGTTGAAGGCACAACCACTTTTAGACCCGGTGTATTGGCAAACCAATTCTCAAATGCTTGTGAATGTGTTGCCCCTAATTGACCAGCAGAAGCCGTAGGTCCTCTAAAAACCATCGGCATTGGAAATTGTCCTGCAGACATTTGACGCATTTTTGCAGCATTATTAATAATTTGATCAATTCCAACTAAAGAGAAGTTGAAAGTCATATATTCTACTATTGGTCGGCATCCATTCATGGTAGAACCCACCGCAATTCCTGCAAAACCTAATTCAGCAATTGGGGTATCGATTACTCTTTTTGGACCAAATTCATCTAGCATTCCTTTGGAAGCTTTATAGGCTCCATTGTATTCAGCTACTTCTTCACCCATTAAATATACGGACTCATCGCGACGCATTTCTTCACTCATCGCTTCGCAAATGGCCTCTCTAAATTGTATCGTTCTCATGTTTTTTTTTGTAAGTCAATAATTTTGAATCGCAAAAATAAATATTTTATCTAACTTAAATGCATAAAACCTATTTAAAATAGTATGTCGTTCTTCCAATTTTTTTTAAATGACTATTTCTATAGATTTGTGAAATTAATCACAAACTATTTTTATGTGTAATGATTTTTTTTATGATTATTTACGAAATCGATATTGTACGATAAAAAATAGTATGCACGCATAGTATTTTTTAAAATTTATTCGTAAATTCGTAGCCGAAATAACAAAATTCAACCTATGAAAATATTAGTTTGCATCAGTCATGTTCCTGACACTACTTCAAAGATTAATTTTACCACAAATGATACTGAATTTGATAGTAATGGGGTGCAGTTTGTAATAAATCCAAATGATGAGTTTGGATTAACTAGAGCCATTTGGTTCCAAGAACAACAAGGAGCTACCGTTACTGTAGTGACCGTTGGAGGTCCAGAAACTGAGCCAACACTAAGGAAAGCATTAGCCATTGGTGCCAATGAAGCGATTCGTGTCAATGCAAATGCAACTGACGGGTTATTTGTTGCAAAACAATTAGCAGCAGTCGTAAAAAATGAAAATTTCGATTTAATTATAGCTGGAAAAGAGTCTTTAGATTATAATGGAGGAATGGTCCCTGGAATGATGGCTGGACTATTAGGCTTTAATTTTTTAAATTCCTGTGTAAATTTGAATATCGATGGAACAACGGTGACTGGATCGAGAGAAATTGACGGAGGAAAAGAAATTATTAGTACATCATTACCTTTAATAATAGGTGGACAAAAAGGATTAGTAGAAGAAAAAGACTTGCGAATTCCGAATATGAGAGGCATCATGACTGCAAGAACAAAAATATTGAAAATCACAGAACCCATTGATGCTGATGACGCCACCAAAGTAATAAAATTTGAAAAACCAGCTTCAAAATCAGCAGTGAAAATAATTAGTTCTGACAACATAGATGAATTAATAAATTTGTTACATAATGAGGCAAAAGTCCTATAAATTAGCAGAAAATCGAAATTAAAAAATAATTATAAATTATAAATTTTAGCGGTTGACCTTAAATACATACAACACAATTAAAATCTGTAATTAAACATTTAAAACAATAAAAAATGTCACTACTAATATACGCAGAATCTGCAGAAGGAAAATTTAAAAAAGTAGCATTCGAATTGGCTTCCTATGCAAAAAAAATAGCTGAATCAATGAATACCACAGTAACCGCTGTAACCATTAATTCAGGAGATAATTCAGAATTATCAAAATATGGTGTTTCTAAGGTCGTTAAAATCACTGATGCTTCTCTTACTAATTTTAGTGCCAAAGGATATGCCGAAGCAATAAAACAAGTTGCCGAAAAGGAAAATGCAACCCTAATTGTACTGTCTTCCACTACTGACAGCATTTACCTCGGTCCATTATTAGCAGTTGATCTTCAGGCTGGATTTGCTTCCAACGTCGTTGCTTTACCAATTAGTATTACTCCTTTTCAAGTAAAAAGAAATTCATTTTCGAACAAAGCATTTACAACAACTGAAATAAAAACAGCCATAAAAATCATCAGTCTTTCAAAAAATTCCTATGGAATTACTGAAAATTCAACTTCCCATTCGGAAGAAGATTTTAATCCTACATTTAGCACATCAGCTTTTGGGGTAAAAGTTACCTCGGTTGAAAAGTCATCGGGCAAAATTACCATTGCAGATGCAGATGTTGTAGTGTCTGCTGGTCGAGGATTGAAGGGTCCTGAAAATTGGGGAATGGTTGAAGAATTAGCTCAAGTACTTGGAGCAGCTACTGCATGTTCTAAGCCGGTATCAGACTTAGGTTGGAGACCCCACGGAGAACATGTAGGACAAACTGGAAAACCCGTAGCTGCAAATTTATACATCGCTGTCGGAATATCTGGTGCGATTCAACACATTGCTGGAATCAATTCATCAAAGGTAAAAGTGGTAATTAACACTGATCCTGAGGCACCTTTTTTCAAAGTAGCTGACTATGGAATTGTTGGTGATGCATTTGTAATTATCCCAGAATTAATTCAAAAATTGAAGGTATTTAAAGCCCAAAATTCATAGAACATTTCTTTTATTAAAATGTATCGGCCATTAAAATTAATACTTTTGATGGCCTTTTTTTGTATTTATATCTTAATTATTATTCTATTTAATTGATAGTTTGTACTTTTGCAACTATGAGCTTAGTAAAATTAACCATAAAAGGGATTTCGTATAGTCAAACACAAAATGGCGCTTATGCGTTGATTTTAAACGAAGTAGATGGCGAAAGAAAATTACCCGTTGTAATTGGTGCCTTTGAAGCACAGGCTATTGCTATTGCTTTAGAAAAAGAAATCAAACCACCGCGTCCATTAACACACGACTTATTCAAAAACTTTGCTGATCGATTTGACATTGCCATTAAACAAGTCATTATTCATAAATTAGTAGACGGGGTATTTTATTCAAGTATTATTTGCGAAAGAGATAAAATTGAAGAAATCATAGATGCCAGAACGTCGGATGCGATTGCGTTAGCGCTTCGTTTTAATGCTCCAATTTTTACTTATAAAAACATATTAGATAAAGCGGGGGTGTTTTTGAAACCAAATCCATCTGAATCCGAGGGCGAAACTTCAGAACTGGATGATGTGCTTTCTAACCAAGATACTATGGTCACTTCTGAAAGTACAAAATCTGGCCAAGCCTACAAAAAATATAGTTTAGCAGAATTAATGGAACTCCTTGATGCAGCCGTTTTAAATGAAGATTATGAAAAGGCAGTAAAAATTAGAGACGAAATTTCGAAAAGAGAATCCTAATAACCCCTATTATTCAGCCCACTAATAAAATCAAATAGCCTACCTTACAATGAAACAATACTTAGATTTAGTACAACATGTTTTAGAAAACGGAACTCAAAAAGGTGATCGAACTGGAACAGGAACAAAAAGTGTTTTTGGATATCAAATGCGTTTTGATTTAAAAGAGGGTTTTCCGATGGTTACCACAAAAAAATTACATTTAAAATCTATTATTTATGAATTGTTGTGGTTTTTAAAAGGAGATACTAATATTGCTTATTTAAAAGAAAATGGAGTTAAAATTTGGGACGAATGGGCAGATGAAAATGGAAATTTAGGACCCGTTTATGGATACCAATGGCGCAATTGGAACGGAGAAGAAATTGATCAAATTACCGAATTAATAAATACCTTGAAGTCCAATCCAAACAGCAGAAGAATGTTAGTTTCTGCATGGAACCCGAGTGTTTTGCCTGACACATCAAAATCATTTTCTGAAAATGTTTCTCAAGGGAAAGCTGCTTTACCACCTTGTCACGCCTTTTTTCAATTTTATGTAGCGGAAGGGAAATTGTCGTGCCAGTTGTACCAACGAAGCGCCGATATTTTCTTGGGAGTGCCATTTAATATAGCTTCGTATGCGCTATTTACTTTGATGATTGCTCAAGTTTGTGATTTAGAAGTAGGCGAATTTATTCATACTTTCGGTGATGCTCATATTTACAACAATCATTTTGAACAATTAGAACTTCAACTTTCAAGGGAAACAAAACCATTGCCTAAAATGATTTTAAATCCTGAAATAAAAAACATCTTCGATTTTACTTTTAATGATTTTACTTTAGAAGGATATGACCCTCACCCAGGAATTAAAGGAGCTGTAGCAGTTTAGCTTTATTTGTATCAAAGCAGTTCAGTAATAATATTTACATTATCGGGTAAAGACCCAACGTTTTGAAGTTTGATACTGGCTAATTTTTGTGCAATTGTTAAGCATTCCTCTGGGTTTTTATGGTGCAGTTTTGCAAATAAAAAACCTGCCCAAAACGCATCTCCAGCCCCCGTTACATCTTTAATTTCAATTAGTTCATGCGCTTTTTGAAAATAGATTCCTTCTTGTTTATTAGATAATTTAACTCCCTGCTTCCCTTTTGTCAAGCATACAGTTGAAGCTCCTAATTCATGAAAGTGATTAAAAATAAATTCATCAGATTTAATGGTTTCAAATAATCTAAAACAATCATCATCGCTAACTTTTACTAAAGGATTTAACGATAAATATTCTTTTAATACTTCAAAAGCTTCCACTCTATTGCTCCAAATTTTATCTGAATAATTAATATCAATACTTAACTGCAATCCCAATTCGCTAGCTCTAAAAGCTCTTTTTAATATAGTAGTTCGCGCAGGTTCTTTGCTTAATGCAAAACATGTAGTATGAAAAATTTTAGATTTTACCAGTAATGAGTCGGGAATTTGAGTCTCCAAAATATCACTATCCGCATTTCTAAAAGGAATAAATTCGGGAGTTTCTTTTGACTTTGAAACAAATATCACAGACGTTGGCTGGTTTACCGATTGTCTTAGAAAATTGACTGCAACCTTGTTTGATAATAATTTATTGAAGATATAATCTCCCAAGCCGTCTCTACCACGTGTAGCAACGAGAGCAACTTTTAATCCAAGTCGTGAAGCATATACAGACACATTTGTTGGAGATCCCCCT
>JBIHZQ010000107.1:0-6072 GCA_044231345.1 Flavobacterium sp. | reverse complement strand
TGGAATTACTTCGTATTTTTAGTTCTTCTTTGGGTCGTTTTGGCTTTCTAGATATCCAAAAAAAATAGGCCGTCAATGCAAGAAAAAAAAACAAACCAATTTCTTGTAAAATCACAATAAAATCTGGTTTACTGTCTATGTATTTTGCAAATAATAATGCCAATATTGTTTGTAAAAAAATGACACTACTTGCGCCAATACTAAATGAAATTGCTTTGCTTCTACCGTCTTTTATGCTCACTTTTGCCGCGGTCATGTTGATTAAACCCGGCGGAATAATTCCGACCGAAGCAACAAAAAACCCAAGCAATAGTGGCAAGACAATTTCCATTTGTTATTTTATTTTAAAACGAATGTACGTAATTGCTTTGTTTATTTCCAAATATTGTTTTTCATAAAACGTCTGAATTTCAGTCACTTCCTTTGGACTTCCTTCATTTGTATAAACATTATGATTGGCATAAATTACTTCATGACCTTCTCCGTGAAGCAATCCTAAGGTATAGCCATGCATGAATTCACTATCAGTTTTGAGGTTCACAACACCCTCGTTTTTTAGAATTTTTTTATACAATTGTAAAAATTCTGAATTAGTCATTCGGTGTTTGGTACGTTTGTATTTAATTTGTGGGTCAGGAAAAGTAATCCATATTTCATCAACTTCTTTTTCGTTGAAAATATGATTGATTAATTCAATTTGCGTGCGAATAAATGCTACGTTATTTAGTCCAGTATCGACAGCTGTTTTTGCTCCACGCCAGAAGCGTGCTCCTTTAATATCAATACCGATAAAATTTTTATTGGGATATCTTTCTGCCAAACCAACTGAATATTCCCCTTTTCCACATCCTAATTCAAGAATAATTGGATGGTTATTTTTGAAGAAATCGGAATTCCATTTTCCTTTTAAGTGGAAAGAATTACTAACCACTTCTTCCCTTGTTGGTTGAAAAACATTGATGAATGTTTCGTTTTCTTTAAACCGTTTTAATTTATTTTTACTTCCCACTTCTAGCTGTCTTTTTTTTGCAAAAATAATGAAATCTTAGGGAATTAGGGCTTTGGTTACCGCATTATTATTTAAGGCCATTAAGGGTAGTATCGAATTATTTTTTTGCTTTTTCTAAAGTAAATGAAAACTCGGAACCTTCTCCGAATCGACTTTCTACATATATTTTTTCGTTATGTGCTTCGATAATGTGTTTTACAATTGACAATCCAAGTCCCGAGCCACCTTCTGATCTTGCGCCACTTTTATCTACTCTGTAAAATCGTTCAAAAAGTCTTGGAATATTTTGTTTTTCAATTCCTTCTCCATTATCCGTAACTCGAACAATAATTTTATCATCGGTCAAATTCTCAATACTGACTTCGGTATATCCTTTTGGTTTTCCGTATTTTATTGAATTCATAATCAAATTAATGACTACTTGTTCTATTTTTTCTGGGTCTGCAACTACCTGTATTGGTTTGGTGTATTTTCTATCAAATAATAATAGAATGTCTTTTTTGGCAGCTTTCATTTCCAATAAATCAAATACATCCTGAATTAGTTGCACTATATTAAAAGTTGCACTGTCAAGATTTAAATCGCCCATTTCAAGTTTTGAAATCATGTCTAAATCTTGCACGATATAAATGAGACGATCGACTCCCTTTTCGGCACGAGCCAAATATTTTTCACGCAATGTTTTGTCGTTCATTGCTCCTCCGAGCAGTGTGGACAAGTAGCCTTGAACCGTAAATAAAGGAGTTTTTAATTCGTGCGAAACATTACCTAAAAATTCTCTTCGGTATTCTTCACGAACTTTTAGTGTTTCTATTTCTAGTTTTTTATCGGTAGCAAATTTTTTAACTTCACGCGTCAGCGTAGCCATGTCTGTGGTAACCGATTGATTGATGAACGTGCTCGATTCGAGTAGAGAGACATCGTCATAAATCTTTTTTACTTTTTGATAAATAAATCGTTCAACACGGTATTGAATGACAAAGAAGGAAAACGCGGCAATAATTACCCCGAAAATTAGGCACAATTTAGCGGAGAAGGTATAAAAAAAATAGGTTAGTATTCCGAGCAATAAAGTAGCAAACACGGTTATTAGCAATGAAGAAATTACTGCAAAACGATATGTTTTTTTAAAATTAATCCTCATTTATACTTCAAACTTATAGCCAACTCCTTTGATGGTTTTGAATAAATTTTCGCCAATTTTTTCTCTTAACTTTCTAATATGAACATCGATAGTTCTGCCGCCTACCACGACTTCATTTCCCCAAACTTTGTCCAGTATTTCGTCTCTTTTGAATACTTTTCCCGGCTTGGAAGCTAAAAGATAAAATAATTCAAATTCTTTTCTTGGCAAAACAATTTCGATGGCGTCTTTGACAATTTTATATTCTTCACGATTAATTTCTATTCCGCCAACATTCAAGGTATCTGAGTTCGGCTTTTCATCATCTTTTAATCGGCGCAACAGTGCTTTTACTTTACTGACTAATAATTTTGGTTTTATTGGTTTTGAAATGTAATCATCGGCACCCGCATCGAGACCAGCTACTTGAGAATAGTCTTCGCTTCTAGCTGTTAAAAAAGTGATAATTACATCATTCAATTCAGGAATTTTTCTAATGTTTTCACACGCTTCCATTCCGTCCATTTCAGGCATCATTACGTCCATAATAATTAAATGAGGCAGAAATTTAATTGCCTTTGCAATTGCTTCTTTTCCGTTACTAGCTGTGCTAACTTGATACCCTTCTTGTTTTAAATTATATCCAACAATTTCAAGGATGTCAGCTTCATCATCAACCAATAAAATCTTAATTTCTTTTTTCTTCATGAGTACTATTGTATGTAAATCTGATTGTAAAAGTAACTATAAATTGCCACTACACGCCAGATTAACAGTAATTTAATTTGGTAACGATTTGGTAATACTTAGCCAACTTAATAGTAACACCTCTATAACTTAGACTTTACAATTCGGTCTTTACTTTGCAACAAAATTAAAACAAAGTTACGATGAAAATTAAACTATTATTTCTATCCTTATTAATTAACCTAATTTGTTTTGGACAAACTAAAGGAATAGTATCAGGGGTATTAACGGATAAAGACTCCAATAATGCAACACTGCCTTTTGCCAATGCCGTGATTAAGGGGACTACAATTGGAACTACAACTGACGAAAACGGAGCCTACTCTTTGAGTTTAAATCCTGGAAATCATGTAATTGAGTTTAGTTTTTTAGGATATGAAAACGTAGAGGTGCCTGTTGTTATCAAAGCTGGTGAAACTATTACTATTAATAGAACTTTGGGTTCAGGAAGTTATCAATTAACGGATGTTGTGATTAAGGCAGCTGCTAGTCGTGAGAAAGAAACTGCTTTGTTGTTAGAACAAAAAAAGGCGGTGGAAATCAAACAAAGTATTGGTGCGCAAGAAATGTCAAGAAAAGGGGTGAGTGATGTAGAAGAAGGATTGACAAAAATTACAGGAATTACTAAAGTGGAAGGCAGAGGTTTATTTATTAGAGGTCTTGAAGATCGTTATAATAATTTATTAATAAACGACTTACAAGCGCCCTCAAATTCACCGTTCAAAAAAATAATTCCACTAGATTTATTTCCTACTGACATTGTAGGCGTGTTAAACGTTTATAAAACTTTTAATCCAAATATATCTGGAGATTTTGCAGGAGCTACTGTTAATATCGAAACCGCTCAAGGGAAAAATTCAATAACCAAAGTTTCTATCGGGACAGGGTACACCACAAACAATAATAGCGAAGATTTCTTAATTTCATCGGATGCTAATTCAACGAAAGGATTTTTTGGAATGGTCGGAGTCGACAGAGAATTGCCAGCTGCCTTTGGCACTGTGCCAGCGGGTGTAAAATTAACATCCGCACAATCCGCAGAAGCATTCAAAAATAATACTTGGAATGTAGACCAAACCACAAGTCCTTTGAATACCAGTATTGGGTTTTTACATGCTGAAAAATTCAAATTTGGCGAGAACACTTTTAATTATTTGATTTCTTTGAATTCTGACAATAAATACACCGTTCGAAAAGGAGTAGACCGAACCTTCAATCAAGGTCAAGGAAACTATGACAAAAACTTTGAACTTTCTACCTATAATTATCAAACTTCTGCATCTGCATTGGTAGCATTAAAATACAAAACAGCCCGATGGAGTTTAGCTTCCAACACCTTTTATTTACGTTCGACCGAAAGCAAAATTGAAGATCAATTTGGTTACAATAATAGTTTGACTAATAACAATACTATGCTGATTCGTTTAAATCAATTCGAACAATCCAATTACTTTAATAATCAACTGACAGGTGACTATAAAATTTCTAAAGACGGAAATCATTCCCTAAAAGTAGGCGGGTCATTTGTGAAAACTTCTTTCCAACAACCTGATCGAAAATTTATCGTTGGAAATAGAATCAATCAAACCGATATTTCTACCACTTATGGCGGAAATAATTTAAATCGTCAATATTTGAATGTTAAAGGAAACTATTATGTTTCAGGTTTATTAGAATACAATTGGGCAATTTTTGAAACCGAAAAAGGGAAAACAAATAAATTATCTTTAGGTTACAATACTTTTAGAAATGATTTATCTTCAACTTATCGATTTATTTCAGGAAGACCATTAGTGGGCACAACAACTACTTTAAATACTAATTTAAACACCATTGACACTCAGATTTCTTCAGATATCGCAAACGGATTACTCAATTATACGGAAGAAACTAACGCCGAATATAAAGTAAAAATGAATCAATTTGTGAATGCAGGGTATGCTAATTTGTTTTGGAATTTTGGTGAATCATTAGAAGTAAATGCTGGTGTTCGTTTTGAAAATTCTGATAGAATAATAAAATACCGACCAATCTCTGCGTCAATTGATGATGCTTACAGTAAATTAAAAGATCAAGAGTTGTATGTTTTACCTTCGTTAAATGCAAAATATAGTTTGAATGAAAAAAACAACTTGCGTTTTGCAACTTCAAAAACCATCACCCGTCCAGTTACAATGGAGGTGCTTCCTATCACCTATATTAATGCTGATGGTACTGCAATTATTGGAAATTCTAATTTAAAAGATTCTGAAAATCTAAATGTTGATATTAAATATGAATTATTTCCTAATTCTAAAGAAATGATTGTAGTAGGTTTGTTTGGAAAATCAATCAATAACCCAATTGAAAGGATCTTTTTACCAACAAGCGGTGGACAAACTAGTGCTTTTCAAAACTCAGAAAAAGCAACACTTTTCGGAGCTGAATTAGAATTTTTATTACAATTATCTCGAATCAGTGAAACGCTTTCTGATTTTTCTTTTGGATTTAATACTTCCGTAATGAAAACTAAAGTAACTGTTGATTTGAGCCAAAATCAAATTGAAAACTCCCCATCAAGAAAACTTCAAGGAGCTTCAGATTGGTTGATTAATTCCGATTTGAAATATGATTTTGAATTTAATAAAACGATGAAAAATTCAATAACCTTAGTTTATGGGGTTTATGGAGACCGAATTTTTGCAGTTGGAACCGCTGGATTAGACCATGTTTATGAAAAATCATTTAGCAAACTGGATTTGGTTTGGACCAGTAAATTGTCAAAAAATATTGATGCTAAATTTTCTGCAGATAATCTGTTAAACCCAGCATATCAATTAGAAATGGGTAATGAAAGTACTGTAAACATTACAGAAACTTCTTTATTACAAAAAGAGTATAAACGAGGAGTTGGACTTTCTCTCAGTTTGTCCTATACCTTTTAAAGTTAAAAAAAGAGCTATTAATAGCTCTTTTTTTGTTAAGAAAGTAACATTGAATTTACAATGAGTTTATTTTATTATAATAATATCATAATTTTAAGATAATACAAAAAAAATAATTCGCTTTTATCTTTGACTCAACAAATTTAAAGAAATAACAAAATGAAAAAATTAGTTTTTAGTTTAGCTTTTATTGCTACAATTTTCACAGGATGTTCAACGGATGACGATGAAACACCTACTCCAATCGTTCCCGTAGTTGGTGAAATTAC
>JBIHZQ010000037.1:0-18472 GCA_044231345.1 Flavobacterium sp. | reverse complement strand
TTATTCATTCTGTAACGACCAACTTCACCTAAATTATATCTTTGGTCTGAAAAGAATAATTTATCTATAATTCCACGAGCCGTTTCTTCATCAGGCGGTTCTGCGTTTCGTAATTGTCTATAAATATGTTCAACAGCCTCTTTTTCAGAATTTGTTGGATCTTTTTGCAAAGTATTATGAATGATAGAATAATCTGCTTGATTATTATCTTCTTTATGCAAAAGAATTGATTTCACATTAGATTCAATAACTTCTTCTACATTATCTTTATCTAGAATTGTATCTCTATCAAGAATAATCTCATTTCTTTCAATTGAAACTACTTCACCGGTATCTTCATCTACAAAATCCTCATGCCAAGTATTTAAAACACGGGCGGCTAATTTTCTTCCTATATATTTTTTAAGACCTGTTTTAGAAACTTTAATTTCTTCTGCAAGGTCAAAAATTTCAAGGATATCCTTGTCTCTTTCGAAACCAATGGCACGGAATAAAGTAGTTACAGGTAATTTTTTCTTTCTATCGATGTAAGCATACATTACGCTATTGATATCGGTAGCAAATTCTATCCAAGAACCTTTAAAAGGAATTACTCTGGCAGAATATAATTTAGTTCCATTTGCATGAAAAGATTGACCGAAGAAAACACCAGGTGATCGGTGCAACTGAGAAACAACAACACGTTCTGCGCCATTTATTACAAAAGTTCCACTTGGAGTCATATAAGGAATAGTACCTAGATAAACATCTTGAACAATAGTTTCAAAATCTTCATGTTCTGGATCAGTACAATATAGTTTCAATCTTGCTTTTAACGGCACACTATAGGTAAGACCCCTCTCTATACATTCTTGAATTGTATAGCGTGGTGGGTCAACAAAGTAATCTAGAAATTCCAATACAAAATTATTTCTTGTATCAGTTATTGGGAAATTCTCCATGAAGGTGTTGTATAACCCTTCGTTGCCTCTTTCGTCTGATTTCGTTTCTAATTGAAAGAAATCTTTAAAAGATTTAACCTGAACGTCTAGAAAATCTGGATAGTCAGGAATATTTTTTGTTGAGGCAAAATTCAATCTTTCGGTCTGATTTGTTATCATCAATGGACAAAATTTTGATTAAAAAAAGTAATTTTTGTGTAAAACACTATTTATTTTATAAAACAATAAATACTTTCTTTTTTAATCAATACCTCTTTAAAAATAATTGGAGAGCTTGCTCTTTTCATTGATTTTCTTTCATCGTATTGATTTAAAAACCTTTTCGTATTTTATACTATTTTATAATAAAATTTGATATAATTTTATTATACGAAAAATGGTTTAGGCCTTTGAACGTCAATGTTCAAGGCCTAAACCTAGTTCTAAAAACTATTTTTTGGCTTATTTAAGCTCAACAACAGCTCCAGCTTCTTCTAAAGATTTTTTAAGACCTTCGGCCTCTTCTTTAGAAACTCCCTCTTTTACTACACTAGGAGCGCCATCTACTACGTCTTTTGCTTCTTTAAGACCTAAACCTGTAAGTTCTTTTACTAATTTAACAACAGCCAATTTAGAAGCTCCTGCTTCTTTAAGGATTACGTTAAATTCAGTTTGTGCTTCTTCAGCACCAGCATCACCACCACCAGCAGCAACTACAACAGCTGCAGCAGCAGGCTCGATACCATACTCATCTTTTAATATTGTTGCTAATTCATTAACTTCTTTAACTGTTAAGTTAACTAATTGTTCTGCGAATTGTTTCAAATCTGCCATTTTTTCTATCGTTTTAAAATGATTTGTAATATATATTTATTATTGTGCGCGTTTTTTGTTTGCTTAAAAATTAAGCAGCCTCTTCATCTTTGAATTGGTTTTTAAGAGCTGAAATAACTCTTTGAGCAGGAGATTGAAGTAATCCGATGATTTCCCCAATAACCTCTTCTTTAGATTTTAGCGATGCTAATGAATCTAATAGATTATCACCAATATAAATTTCAGAGTTAATATAAGCTCCTTTTAAAATAGGTTTATCTGATTTTTTACGGAAGTCTTTAATTATTTTTGCTGGAGCATTTGCAATCTCAGCAAGAAAAATTGATGTATTTCCTTTTAAAGTTTCAGGTAAGTCCCCATAATTATTTTCAGAAGCTTCCATTGCTTTTGCAAGCAACGTATTTTTAACTACTTCTAGTTTTATTCCTGCTTTAAAGCAAGCTCTTCTTAAGCTTGAAGTTGTATCTGCATTTAGTCCAGAAATATCTGCTAAATAAACAACATTAGAACCAGCTAACTGTGCAGTTAAAACTTCAATCGCATTTGATTTTTCTTCTCTAGTCATACTAAAAATTTTTAACTAGCTTTATACTGCTTTAGGATCCAATGCAATTGCAGGACTCATGGTGCTTGTAAGGTAAATACTTTTGATGTATGTTCCTTTAGCAGCAGTTGGCTTAAGTTTGATTAATGTTTGAATAATTTCGTGAGCGTTATCTACAATTTTATCGGCATCAAAAGAAATTCTTCCAATACCTGCATGTACAATTCCTGTTTTATCAACTTTGAAATCAATTTTACCCGCTTTCACTTCTTGAACAGCTTTAGCAACATCCATAGTTACTGTTCCTGTTTTAGGATTTGGCATTAAACCACGAGGTCCTAAAATTCGACCTAGAGGTCCTAATTTACCCATTACAGCTGGCATAGTGATGATTACATCAACATCTGTCCAACCATCTTTAATTTTTTGAAGATAATCATCTAAACCAACGTGGTCTGCACCTGCGGCTTTAGCTTCAGCTTCTTTATCAGGGGTAACTAAGGCAAGAACTCTTACGTCTTTACCTGTACCATGAGGTAATGTTACCACTCCTCTAACCATTTGATTCGCTTTTCTAGGATCTACTCCTAAACGTACTGCGATATCAACAGACTCATCAAATTTTGCAGAAGCAACAACTTTAATTAATGCCGAAGCATCTTTTAAAGAATATAGTTTGTTTTTCTCAATTTTTGAAGCTGCTTCTTTTTGCTTTTTTGTCAATTTTGCCATATCTTTTTTTTATTAAAAAGGAGCTACTCCTGTTACAGTTATACCCATAGATCTAGCTGTTCCAGCAACCATACTCATAGCAGACTCAATAGTGAATGCATTTAAATCTGGCATTTTATCTTCAGCAATTACTCTAATTTGTTCCCAAGTAACGTTAGCTACTTTTTTACGATTAGGCTCGCCTGAACCAGACTTCAGTTTTGCAATATCCATTAATTGAATAGCAGCAGGTGGTGTTTTTACAACAAAATCAAACGATTTGTCTTTGTACACTGTAATTTGCACTGGGCAAACTTTGCCGGCTTTATCTTGTGTTCTTGCATTAAATTGCTTGCAAAACTCCATGATATTAACACCAGCAGCACCTAAAGCAGGTCCAACCGGTGGCGATGGATTCGCTGCACCTCCCTTAACTTGTAGTTTAACTACTTTACTAATCTCTTTAGCCATTTTTTTTAAAATTTAACACAGGTATCAATGGAAGCGATACATGCGATTTATTATAGTTGTAACAAAAATTATACTTTTTCAACTTGCATAAAACTCAATTCTAAAGGTGTTTTTCTACCGAAAATTTTAACCATTACTTCAAGTTTACGCTTTTCTTCATTTATTTTTTCAACAGTTCCATTAAAACCGTTAAAAGGGCCATCCACAACTTTGATTGTTTCGCCAATATTAAAAGGAACAGAATGACTATCAGTAGTAACTGCTAATTCATCGACTTTTCCTAACATTCTATTTACTTCTGAAAGACGTAATGGTACTGGTTCCCCACCTTTAGTTTCACCTAAAAACCCAATTACACTTGTAATAGACTTAATAATATGAGGTATTTCACCAGCCAGATTTGCTTCAATCATAACATAACCAGGAAAGTAAACTTTATCTTTTATTATTTTTTTACCTTCTTTTACAGTTACAACTTTTTCGGTAGGGACAAGAACTTGAGAAATAAAATCTCCCATCCCTAGTCTGTTAATTTCGGTTTCGATGTAAGCTTTCACTTTATTTTCTTGACCGCTTACCGCCCTTACAACGTACCATTTTTTCACATTATTTTCTGTCATCACAATAAAATTATGCTTTTAACCAATTAAAAAATCCAGCTAATGCTTTTGCGAAAACTTCATCAACTCCCCAAGTTGCCAAGGCAAATAGAACTGAAAAAACAGCTACTACAATTGTAAGACGTTGTACTTCTGACCATTCTGGCCAAGTTACGTTTGATTTTAATTCTTCAAACGCTTCGTTTATGTAATTAACAACTTTTGTCATTATCGTTTATTTTTAGTGGCACGGGCGGAGGGATTCGAACCCCCATCAACGGTTTTGGAGACCGCTATTCTACCCTTGAACTACGCCCGTTTGTTATAAAAACCAGCAGCGCAAAGGCGCTGCTGGTTTAACAATATTTAGTTATAAGTGTACTATAGAATTTCAGTTACCTGACCAGCTCCTACAGTTCTACCACCCTCACGGATTGCAAAACGTAAACCTTCGCTCAATGCGATTGGGCTTAATAAAGTTACTTCTATAGTTAAGTTATCACCTGGCATAACCATTTCAACTCCTGCAGGTAAAGTAATTACACCTGTTACATCAGTTGTACGAACGTAAAACTGTGGACGGTAGTTGTTATGGAATGGTGTGTGACGACCACCTTCTTCTTTTTTCAAGATATAAACCTCAGCTTTAAAATGTGCGTGTGGTTTTACTGAACCTGGCTTAATAATAACCATACCTCTTTTGATATCAGCTTTATCAATACCTCTTAACAATAAACCTACGTTGTCTCCAGCTTCTCCTCTATCAAGGATTTTTCTAAACATCTCAACTCCTGTAATAGTAGAAGTTAATTTTTCAGCTCCCATACCAATAATTTCAACTGCATCTCCAGTATTAGCAATACCTGTTTCGATACGACCTGTAGCAACAGTTCCACGACCAGTAATTGTAAATACATCTTCTACAGGCATCAAAAATGGTTTAGCAACATCACGGACTGGTTCTTCAATCCAGCTATCAACTGCTGCCATTAATTCAATAATTTTTGGTACCCAAGCTGGATCATTATTCAATCCACCTAAAGCTGAACCTTGAACTACAGGTCCATTATCTCCATCATATTCATAGAAAGATAACAAATCTCTAATTTCCATTTCAACCAATTCTAACAATTCAGCATCGTCAACCATATCCACTTTATTCATGAATACTACCATTCTAGGAATACCAACTTGGCGACCTAAAAGGATGTGCTCACGAGTTTGTGGCATTGGCCCGTCTGTTGCAGCTACAACTAAAATTGCACCATCCATTTGAGCAGCACCAGTAACCATGTTTTTTACGTAATCCGCGTGACCTGGACAGTCTACGTGAGCGTAGTGACGATTAGCAGTTTCATACTCAACGTGAGATGTATTAATAGTAATACCTCTTTCTTTCTCCTCTGGAGCGTTGTCAATTTGGTCAAACGATTTTGCTTGACAGTACCCTGCATCAGATAATACTTTCGTAATTGCTGCAGTTAATGTAGTTTTTCCGTGATCTACGTGTCCAATTGTACCTATGTTTAAGTGCGGTTTGGAACGGTTAAAATTCTCCTTTGCCATTTTACTTAATTTTTAATCTTAGTTATATATTAGTGTTCAAATTATACTTAATTGAGCCAATGTCGGGAATTGAACCCGAGACCTCTTCCTTACCAAGGAAGCACTCTACCCCTGAGCTACACCGGCAGAGAATTAATATTAAATGTCAAGTTCTTAAATTTTAAGATGACTTAAACAATTAATAGATTCATTGTGGGGAGAGCAGGATTCGAACCTGCGAAGTTCACACAGCAGATTTACAGTCTGCCCTCGTTGGCCGCTTGAGTATCTCCCCTTTTTTTAATTTCCAACTTGTGTATGAACTAACTTCAAATCGCATTTGAAGTAATAGAGCCGGTGGAGGGACTCGAACCCACGACCTGCTGATTACAAATCAGCTGCTCTAGCCAACTGAGCTACACTGGCGATAACAAAAAAAAGTCCGCTATTTCTAACGGACTGCAAATGTATATGTTTTTGTCTATTATACAAAATATTTTTATGAAAAAATTTATATTATATGTGTGGACTGATTTTTTCTTTTCTCTTTTGCAACAATCGCTCTAATGATTCTGCTGATTGATCCACTGCTTCTTCAAAAGTTTTGCATTGTTTTTTAACTACAAAATCGTCTCCTGGCACGTTTATTTTAACCTCAACCATCTTATTTTCTTTATCACTAGTCTTTTCAACTTTTAAAAAAACATCAGAGGAAACTACCTTGTCGTAATATTTCTCCAATTTATCCATTCGATCTTGAACAAAATTTGTCAATTTTTTGTCTACACTAAAGTTGACTGCATGAACATTTACCTTCATAAGAAATTATTTAATTGGTTAAACAAATCACATTAATTATTCCTTGGATGAGCCTCTTTGTATATTTTTTGCAACTCATTTAAACTATTGTGAGTATAAATTTGGGTTGAAGCCAAACTAGAATGTCCCAATAATTCTTTTACTGAATTTAAGTCTGCTCCATTATTGAGCAAGTGTGTTGCAAAAGTATGACGTAATATATGAGGACTCTTTTTTACCTTCTCTGACACACCACTAAAGTACTTATTTATTAGTCGATAAACAAGTGATTCATTTAATTTAACACCTTTTAGAGTCAGAAAAAAAAGCTCTGAATCCCTAATCGTTTGTAAATTAGTTCGTTCTGTAAGATAATTTTGTAATTGGTTAATAATTACTGGTAATAATGGAACAATACGTTCTTTATTCCTTTTACCAAGCACTTTTAGTGCGTTTTTTGACCAATCAATATTGGAAGTCTTTAGATTTATCAGCTCAGATCTTCTTATTCCTGTAGTATAAAATAAATCAATTATTAATTTATCGCGGATGTCTTCAAATCCTTCAGGATAGGTAATTTGATTTAAAACCTCTGACAATTCTCTTTCTGAAAATGGTATTTGAAGTTGCTTTGGAGTTTTTAGTGATTTATGTTTTAGCAAAGGACTGGCTTCAATTTGCTTTGTTCGAACAAGAAATCTATAATATGCTTTTAATGAAGCTATTTTTCTATTTACTGATGTTGGCGAAAGATTTTTTTCTATTAATTCTACAATCCAATTTCTTATTTGTCCATAATTGACTTCCAATAAAGAGTTTTGATGAAATTGAATTTTGATGAATTGTTCAAATACGTCTACGTCTTTCAAATAGGCATTGACCGTATGAATGGAATATTTTTTTTCAAATTCTAGATATTCTTTAAATGCCAGCTTGCTATTTTCCATAAAAAAACCGTTAAAATCAAAGTTATAAAACTTTAATGACTAACGGTTAATATATTCAAGAAAAATATTTCTAACTTTCTAAATTGTCTCGCATGTTTTGGATGTAAGCCGCTTTTTGAATTTTCATTCTGTTGGTAACAGAAGGTTTAATAAAAGCAGTACGTGCTCTTAGTTGACGAACAGTTCCTGTTTTGTCAAACTTTCTTTTATAGCGCTTTAATGCTCTATCGATATTTTCTCCGTCTTTAATTGGTATAATTAACATAATATAGACACCTCCTCTCGTTAAGGGTGCAAAAATATATTATTATTTTGAATTATGAATTATAAACTGAGAATTATTTTTGAGAAGAATTAAAAAGATTAAAGACATAGAGATCGAAGACTAAAACAAACTGTAACAAAAAAAGCCAAGTATCATTTTCTTGACTCTTGGCTTTTTCATCTATATATCTATTATCTACCCGTCTATTTTAATATATTTTTTGAAATTACAACTTTTTGAATTTCTGTAGTTCCTTCTCCAATAGTGCATAGTTTGGAATCTCGGTAAAACTTTTCTACAGGGAAATCTTTTGTATATCCATAACCACCGAATATTTGAACGGCATCATTAGCTACTTTAACGCACACTTCTGACGAATACATTTTTGCCATTGCACCCATTGTGGTTACAGGACGGTGCTGTTCTTTTAGATAAGCTGCTTTGTGCAATAGTAATTCTGAAGCTTCAATTTCTGTAGCCATATCGGCTAGTTTGAATGAAACTCCTTGAAAGCTACTAATTGGCTGCCCAAACTGAAATCTTTCTTTTGAATATTTCAATGCTGCTTCATAAGCTCCTTTTGCTATTCCGAGAGATAAAGCCCCAATCGAAATTCGACCGCCGTCTAAAATTTTCATTGCCTGTATAAAACCCTCTCCTACTTCTCCTAATCTATTTGAATCGGGAACTTCACAATTATCAAATATTAATTCCGCGGTTTCGCTTGCACGCATTCCTAATTTATTTTCTTTCTTTCCTGATGAAAAACCAGGCATTCCTTTCTCTAAGACAAACGCAGTCATTCCTCTAGAATTACCTTTTTCTCCTGTTCTAGCAATTACAACTGCAATATCTCCAGAAATAGCGTGAGTGATGAAGTTTTTAGACCCATTAAGCACCCAATTTTCACCCGTCTTTGTAGCAGTAGTATTCATACCTCCGGCATCTGATCCAGTATTGTGTTCTGTCAATCCCCATGCACCAATATGTTCAGCGGTAGCTAGTTTAGGGATCCAGCGTTTTTTCTGTTCTTCATTTCCAAAAGTAAAAATATGATTCGTGCATAATGAATTATGAGCTGCCACTGACAAACCTATTGAAGGGTCAACTTTTGAAATCTCTTCAACTATCGTGATATATTCATGATATCCTAAACCTGAACCACCCAATTCCTGGGGCATCAAGATACCCATAAAACCCATTTCGCCCAATTTTTTAAATAGGGAAACTGGGAAAATTTGAGCTTCATCCCACTCCATAATATAGGGGCGAATATGTATTTCAGCAAAATCTCTAATGGAGTCTGCTATTAATAACTGCGTTTCATTGTATTCGAAGTTCATTTTATGTGTGGTTTTTTAGAATTCCAAATATAAGTCAATTATTTTTGATTTATCCGCAGGAAAGCCTCTGATTTTTAACAAATCTTCATAATTTTTAAAATCTCCTTTCATGCTCCTCTCTGTCACTATCGCTTTGGCCAATGCGTATCTGAAATAGGGAAACTGAGCCAGCTCTTTTATTGTGGCAGAATTAATATTTATTTTTTTTATTGCTGGTTTTACAATCACAACAAATTTCTTATTAAGATTTGCTATAACTTCTTCGGATAACCCCCACACGAAAGCCATTTGTTCCATTGAAACAAAACCTCCTAATTTTTCTTTTTCCAATAAAATTCTATTAGACAAAGCCTCTCCAATTCCGTATATCTGAATTAAATCGGCTTGTGTGGCGTTGTTAATATCAATAAAAACAACTTTAGTTTGCTTTTTATGCATTGATTTTTTTTCATTTGTTTTGTTTTTCTTATTGTTTACCCAATCAGGAAATTTAAAATAGGGCGCTATTTTACTTAGAAGTGAATCGGAAACTTTTGTCACAAATTGAAATTCTTTTGCTGAATTCACATAGTTATTTGTTTTCCTGAAAGCTAACAATCGGTCAATTTCAGCAACTGACATTCCCAATTTATAACCTTTAAAATCAGTTATAAAATTGGGATTAAACGGATATATTTTATTTGCAAATTCCTTTTTTACATTTTTAAGTGAATCAATTTCGTTTTGATTAGCTAACCATGAGTTTGAATTATTCTCAGTAGGTGTTTTTTTATTAGTTGCATTAAATACTACAAAAATAATTTGCACAATTACAATACATAAAACAAGCAATATAATACCTTTTCGTTGTGAGCTATTAAAAATAAAAAATGATTTCAAGGCGGATAATTTCATTAGGTAGTAAATAAATATGGTTACAAATCAAATACAGAACTTCGTTTGGCTCTAATTAAATCTTTTAGTTTAAGCCAAAAAGCTATTGTTAAATACACTCCAAACCAAAGTCCTGCAGTAACGAATGTGATGTAAATAAAAAACAATCTCACGCTATTGGCTCTCATCCCTAATTTATCAGCCAATCGGGAAGAGACGTGAAAACCATGCTTTTCAAAAAAATATTTTAGTTGAATTATTACTGACATTGATTTTTTTTCTAAATTACTAATTAATCTTTGAATTACAAGTGCTCGCTGGACTATTTATTAATAATTCCGAACCAATAGCACATTCAAGGCACCTACTTTTATTGCAATATTCATTCTTTAATTGAAGTAATGCCTGAGTTTCAAAAGCTGATTTTGCATCTAGATTAAAAAAATTAAACTTTTGAATAATCGCATTGCTTTCTGGAGCTATATTCGATAACAATACTATCAAACTTTCTATTGTTTCTTCATTCTTGCTTTTGGCATAAGCAAATTTGATTGGGATAATGGTATTTATTACTAGCAAATCGATAAATGATTTTGAGAGCGATTTTAGTTTTTTATTGCTTTTCTTATCAAACAAATAATGAGTTTGCCAATAGTCGCTAACAACGATTTTAAAAATATCATAAATGGCTTCAATAGATTCAGCTTCAATGACTTTTATAAATAAATTTTGTTGGTGATGATACAAACTCGCGAACTGTGCTAGCCGAATTGTTGGAAAGTTATCGGGGCGGTGTTTGAAAAATTGGGGCGGTGCAAGTATAGTCTTTTTTAGTTGGTATTTATTTTCTAAAAATGTGAATCTAGTCGCTAAATTATTAAAATATAAGTCCTCTTTCTTATCAATGAGAAATCCTGCTTTCCCAAAAAGCAGTGCTTCTAGATTTTCAAGTTGGAAATGTTCTTTTCGTATAATTGAAAAAGAGATTGCGCGTGCAATTTCGTAAAATAACTCTCCGTTGGTATTCAATCCAAAATTTTTTGCTAATAGACAAAATAAGACTTCTTCCCAATTTGAATTAGTCGTTACTAATAAATCCTCAATGGGCTGTGATTTTCTTTCTAATCTTTCAAAATATAACCGTTGTTGCCAATTATTTAATATAAAAGGATCAAAATTTTCTAATTGATTTTCACAAAAAATCCATGTTTTTGGTATTTTTAGCGACTGATAGGAATTTAATATAAAAGAATCTACGTATTTTTTTAATTCTAATACGGGTATTCTTGTATTGTTTTTTCGAAATATTTCGGCATCATGTTCCCAGACAACATGAAGAATTACACTATCATAGGCTTCATCTTTCTCATGATTATGTACATACCAATCGGAAGACTTTAAATGTATCTCTACATTTCCAGCCCATTTCTGGTTACCAATTAAAATTTGAGCATTAAAAAAATCAGGCCCTGCCAGTTGTAGATAATGTCCTGAATTAAGAATTTGAATGGACTCGTTATTAGAATCGAATAAATTTAAGGTGTCAAATTTTTTAAATTTCCATAAATAGTGTAGAAAATCTTCTCTCATGTATTTGGCGTATATTTATTAGCCTAAATATAGTCAGATTTCTAATACAAATAGATAATTATGCTTTTTATTTCAATAAATATAATTTAGCGCACGCCCTTGCGTCTGACAAAGCTTCATGATGATTTAAAGACAAGTTGTTTTGTTCACAACAATACTTCAAGTTAGCTGGCTTATATCCTTTTGCCCTATATATTTTACAGGTGCATTCCCAGCGATCCGCCAATTCCAAATCGTCGTAATCCAATCCATAGTAGCGCATCGTTTTGGCCAATACATTTCTATCAAATTGTTCATTGTGAGCCACTATTTTTCGTCCAAATAATCTTTTTTTAATTTCGGGAAATACTAGATCAAATGTTTTTTCATTTCTAGTTTCGATTGGTTTAATTCCATGAACCATGACGTTTTGATACCAATATTCATTATTTGGTGGCTGTATCAACGAATAATATTCTTCTACAATACTGCCGTTTTCTACGGTTACAATACCAATTGCACAGGCGCTATGATGGAAGCCTGTTGCCGTTTCAAAATCAATTGCAGTAAAAGTCATGTTTAAATTATTTTATTGAACCAATAATATCATATTTTGTAATAATATGAAACTTCCCATTGTCTAAATCTACTAAGACTGCTTGATTTTCTTTAGAAAAAAGTTTTGAAACGTCCTCAATAGTGGTTGACAATTTAACTATTGGATATGGTTTTCCCATTACTTCTTTTATAGGTTTGTCGGCTACACTTTTATTAGAAACATAACTTTGGAATAAATCTGATTCGTCAACGGAACCAACAAAACCAGAAACATCGATGACAGGAATTTGAGATATTTTATACTTTCGCATTCGTTCAATTGCGTGTGAAACCAACTCTTCAGTTTTTGCAACTATTAATGGTTTATCAACATGGTTTTTAATAATATCGGCAGCTTTAGCAACTTCTTCATCTAAGAAACCGCGTTCACGCATCCAATCATCATTGAACATTTTTCCTACATAGCGACTTCCCGAGTCATGAAACAGGACCACCACTACATCTTCAGGAGTAAAATGTTCTTTGAGTTGTAATAGCCCTTTAATGGCAGAACCGGCAGAATTTCCAACAAATATTCCTTCTTCCAAAGCAATTTTTCTGGTATAAACAGCGGCATCTTTATCGGTAACTTTTGTAAATCCATCAATTAAGGAAAAATCAACGTTTTTAGGTAATATGTCTTCTCCAATTCCTTCGGTACTGTAAGAATAGATTTCGTTTTCGTCAAAGATACCCGTTTCATGATACTTTTTAAATACGGAGCCATAGGTATCTATTCCCCAAATTTTAATGTTCGGATTTTGCTCTTTTAAAAATTTTGCTACTCCTGAAATAGTTCCTCCTGTGCCTACTCCAACCACAAAATGGGTTATTTTTCCGTTTGTTTGTTCCCATATTTCGGGACCCGTTTGTTCATAATGTGCAATTGCATTTGATGGATTATCATATTGATTTACATACCATGAGTTAGGCGTTTCTTCTCCTAATTTTTTTGAAACTGAATAATACGATCTTGGATCGGTGGGTTCAACGTCAGTAGGACATACAATAACTTTTGCGCCTACAGCACGAAGTATATCCATTTTTTCTTTGGATTGTTTGTCGGTAATAACACAAATTAGTTTATAACCTTTGACTATTGCAGCAAGGGCTAAACCCATTCCTGTATTGCCAGAAGTTCCTTCAATAATGGTTCCTCCAGGTTGTAACCTTCCATCTGCTTCGGCATCTTCGACCATCTTGACCGCCATTCGGTCTTTTACAGAGTTACCGGGATTAAAAGTTTCAACTTTGGCTAATACTAGAGCATCAACTTCGGAGGTAATTTTATTTAATTTTACTAGCGGAGTATTGCCTATTGTTTCTAAGATGTTTTTAGCGTACTTCATTTAGGTAAGGATTTGTTGAATTGGAATTATAGTGCAAATATAGGTATTTGAAAGCTAAATCTTGTTTTTTAGATTGCGTTCGTGATAGTAGCGGCATCCCACCAGTTTAGTGAGGAGGAACGACGAAACTACTGCTGGTGGATATAGCGAATAGCGCGTTAAAACGCCAAAAAATTTAATTGAAAAAATTCCAAACTAATCCGAAACGAACAATAAAATCTCGATAAGGATTATTGGGAGCCGAATAAAAATTATTTCCTGACATTGAAGAATTAAAATGTTCGGCTTTTAAATAAATTCTAGTACGCTGAACTCTAGCATTTATAAAGAAATCTAAATTTGGATAATTTCCAATTTCTTTTTGATTTTGGACAAAAAAACCACCGATTATTGGATTGTAATCGTCTGCAAAATAGCGGGTGAAATAATTAAAAATAATACCCGTTTGAAGATACATCGCTTTCTTGAAAAGGTTGGTGGAATAATATAATGTATTTCTAGTAACGATTTGAGGCACATTTATTATGGCTTGCTGTTGATCCACCTTTTGATATAGAAAGGTATTGTCTAAGGCAAAATTTCTGTATTTAAATTCTTTACTCGCCTGGATGGAGATATAATTAATTGTTTCTCCGTATTGTTTTGGCGAAACCAATTGCAGATTTTCATCATCATTACTGTAGTATAATAAATCGTTTATGGTTTTAGCTTTTAACTCAACAGTCAACCATTGGGTGCTAGCGTTGACATTCAGCTGGGAAACTTTTTCATTTTTAAACGAATTAAACCAATTATAACTTACATAACTGCTCTGGTTTAAATTATAATTATTGTCAGGAACAGAAGTGGTATTTTGGAATTGAAACGAAAAAGAATTTTTTTCATTGTATCGATACGAAAGTAACGCATCTAAATTTTGTATGGAATGATTTGATATTGCTTTTGAAAAGCTAAATTTTCCGTTCCACTTGTTCTTTTTATAATCATATTGCCCACCGATAGTTTGGATTTGATCGTTGAGTGAATTTGGAATTGACTGAGTGGATAAAAACAACACCGAATTATAAAAATAATTATACCTAAATTCTTCCGTAAAAAACTGAAATTTCCCTAGGGTCAAATTTTCATAAGCAATACCTAACCGATTATGCAATTTATTATAACGAAGTTGGTTGTTTATATTACTTGCTACATAGGCAGAGCCAAATCGATTGATTTTACTCACTACTCCAGTTTCAGAAACTAAAGAAGAGGCAATTGTAGGTTGATTGTATTCGAAAAATTTATTTTCAAAATTAAATTGATGCGTAAGATAAAGCTTTGAATTTGGACCATTATCACTAATAAAGAAGTTATGATCAATAAAAAATCTTTTACCTTTTAAGAATGAGGTTGCATCAGTTAGAAAAACATTAATTCTAGCACGATTTTTATATTTTGTGTCTTCTCCTTCAAAATCTTCTAAATTAGTAATTCCCCCATTTTCACCATTAAGAATATCCTGGGAAGTAAAATGAGAAAAAATAGAATACTTATTATTCTTTGTAGAATAATTTGTAGTAAAGCGAAAATTACCCGTACTGGATAATTGATTGATGTATTTTCCGAGTGATCGTAAACCTTTATAAGCAATTGAAAAATTAAATCTTTTAGAAGTAGAAACGGTAGCAAAAGCATCTAGATTTTGACCTTGCTCCATTACTGTTTTAAAGTATAAATCAGTAAAAGGTGTGGCAACAGAATAATAATTAATATCATTGGCTTCTAGATAATTGAAATGTTTTCCTTTAAATCCAATGGAAGGAAAAAACGTGTTTTGTTTCAAACCATAAAATAGGGTAGTATACGTTTGTCCTTCATTAGGAAAAGGCACAAGACCAAAAATATCTTTCCTTAAATAATTAAATTCATATTCTTTCTTGATGGTAAGAGAGGTGTCTACATAAGTGGTATCCCTAGAAATCGAAATGATTTGGTACTGATCGATTGATGCAGTTGCGGTTTTGCCTGTTTTGTTTTGAGAATCTTTGGTAAGATTTTCAAGTTGGTCGATATTTTCCTGCGAAAAGGAATAGGTAGTAACAAAAAATATAATAAAAAAAAACCTTTGCATCAAATTGAATTTGAAACAAAGGTAAATAAATCTATAGAACTCCAATAAGTCTATTGCTTTTTTTAATATTTTAACTACTAAAGAAAGTAATAAAAACAAAAAAAGGACTAATTAAAGTCCTTTTTTCGATATTTTAAAACAACTATTATTTGTTTCTGTTTGCTTTTGCTTTAGCAATAGCATTTTTCAAAACATTGTTTTGTCTTCCAGTTGCAAGAACATTAGCATTACTGTCAACAACTTTGAAAACTCCGTTTAATAATTCAAAAGAAATTACAAAATCAGAACCTGTTCCATCAGTAGAAGTAGCTACGAAAGCTTCTTCTTGAAGGAATGTTGCAGGATCAATTGCTCCAGCTTTACCATAAGTAACTGTTACAGGAATATCAAAGGCATCATGATAAGTTGCAGCTAAGTTAGCATCATCATAAATATCATAAACAATATAGTATGTTCCGTTAGCTAAAGTTGCTCCGTTTAAAGATAACTTTTCAACACATGCTCCCGTTGCAGCACCATAGTTTCCAGTATCAGCGAATGAAGAATCTAACAAGTAGAAATCCATATCGTATCCTACACCACAAAGATTGTAAATAGTACCAACACTGAAATATGGGTTGTTGAATCCAATTCCAAACTCATGATTGAAAGCAAAAGCCAAATCTAATTTAGTAGAAACATAATTATTGATACTAAAAGATATTGTTTTCGCTGCTAAAGAAGCATTAGAAGTAGACACATCACCAATTTGAATAGTCAAGGTTTCTGCAGCTTCTTTGTACACATCATTTAAAAATTTGATTGATCCAGTTGCTGAAGTAGAATACGCAGGTATTACAACAGTATGATCCATTTCAAAATCAGCATCTTCTGTTGCAGTTCCAGCTATTTGTCTCACGGCTACATGAACATCAACTGGCTGAGCTTTAGAAAGAGTAACTGAATACACGTACGTGTTTTCATCAAACTCATTTACATTATTTACTGCAGTCAAACTAAGACCCGCTGTAACCGAGGCAACAGCACCTGTTACACCAGAGTTAACAATTAATGTAGATTCACCAGTAGCATCATCATTATTGTCACATGAAGTAAAGCCCAAGCTACTTAAAACGATAAGTAGTGCTAAACTATTTATTTTATTTTTCATATTAATTTAATTTTTTAAATTATTAGTTAACTACGGAAGTGGTGTGTAAGTAGAAATAAATGGTCTTTCAACTGTATTTCCTGTAAACCAAACTGAATAGTGAATTACAATTACACCAGTAGTTGGATTTCTAAAACTTAAAGCTCTTTGAGCAGCAGTTTGACGCACCTCATTAGAATAAATAGAAGCTAAGTTTTGAGTTTCCATTTGCATATTATTACAAATATCAGTAAACGTGTAACCCGCATCAGATGCAGGAGCAAGTAATACTCCATTTCCACTAGATGCAGGAGTTTGACCTGAACCATAGTAAGGACCTACATACGATGTATTGTACTGACCATCTCCAACAACCTCAAAAGCATCACTAGCAAAAGTATAAGTTACACCATTACTAGGTCTAAAAGTTGAATTCAAATAGTTTCCAGCTAAATCAGATACACAAGCTACGTTTACTTTTGTAGTTTTAGTGTTTAAATGTTTCTTCCCTTCAGAAGTTGTAGAAACATAAGTTAAAGTCCAAAATTCTCCAGCACTTAAACCAGCATCAGAGGCAGGCATAGCCACTCCATTTACAGTTAAACCTGCAATTAATTCATTGTAGGTGAAAGTAAAGTTAGCACTTTCCATTTGCTCAGTAGTAGCAAAAGTCAACGTTTTTAACAAAACATTTTCTGATTTTACTCCTGCTAAGTTCGTGTATTGTTTGTAAACCTCAACTGAAGAAGTTTTTACAGCACCTTGAAAAATAGTCACTTTTGCATTATGAACAAAAGTAGGACTAGAAGTCAAAGCATAAGTGATTGCTGAAGAAGCAGAATTAATTAATCCTCCTACAGTTTCATCACCAGATAGCGTGTCATTGTTATCATCTGAACAAGAAACAAAACTGAATCCTGCAAGAAGCACAAGCGCTAATGAATATAATTTTAATTTTTTCATGGTTTAAATTTTTACAATTTATTTGATTAATTCATCCACCAAACTTTTGACACCATTGTATCTCCATTGTCTAGAGTTGCAGCAGCAGCAGTATAGTTTACTTGATTATAATTTTGTGAATCTGTAGAGAAGTAAAATCTTCTAGGAATAACCGTTCCATCAGCATTAGCCACAGGTGCTAAAGCAGGAACTCCTGTTCTTCTCCATTCTGTCCAAGCCTCAATACCTTGACCATATAAAGCCAACCACATTTGAGTTCCGATTTTTGCTCTACCACCCGCTTGAGTTGCAAAACCTAAATTAACTTGAGCTACATAAGTATTAGCAGCAGCAGTAGATACACCATTAAACTCTAAATTAGCTTTAATCCCTTTGAAATAATTAGCTTCAGCAGTAGTAACACCACCAGTGATGTACCCTTCGTTTGCAGCTTCAGCTAAATACAACTGAACTTGAGCATACGATAAAAGTACGCCTGGTAAAGTAGCATCTAAATACTTAGTGCCTGGAGAAGAAAAACCATTGTAGTTTCCAGGATTTTCAACACCAGGAACATTACCTACATAGGCATTTGCATTATTCTTCTTAGCATAAATTGCTAATCTTGGGTCATTAGAAGCAACCAATCCAACAAATCCTTGTGGGTTTGAGGTAGGATTATAGTTACCAGAAATTAAAACTGAACTCACTTTGTATTCTGCTCTATTTCCATTTACAATAGTTTCATAAATTGGGTTAGCATCAGGCTGAGAAGCCATATACATTAATTGAGCTGAATCTGCGTTAGAAGCCATTAAATTACCTGCAGTAACTAATGCTTGAATTTGAGAAGCAACAGCTGGTTTTTTCTTAACGATTCTCATTAACGCTTTTAACTTTAATGAATTACCAAATTTTTTCCA
>JBIHZQ010000002.1:0-47763 GCA_044231345.1 Flavobacterium sp. | reverse complement strand
ACTTCATTCTCTATTGGAGGAACCTACTTGACGACTCAATTAAAAACAGATTCCAAAAAAGAAAACGCCAGAAGAACAGCAATGGATTATCTCGCCGTTGGAATTCCAATAGGGAAATTTGGCGCCTCTTTCGGTTTAATTCCTTATTCTTCTGTAGGGTATAACATTCAATCTGTTTCTACCGACGTTCCACAAGTTGCCAAAAGATATTCAGGAACTGGCGGAGTTAACAAAAGTTTCGTTGGTCTTGGATACCAAGTGTCCCCTAAATTAAGAATTGGTGCCGACTTTAGCTATGATTTTGGAAAAATAGAAACTTCTAATTTACGAATTGTAGAAGGAGTGGAATACGGAACAAAAGAGGCCAATGTCTCTGATATTAGCGGGGTAACATTTAATCTGGGGGCAATGTTTACTACCAAGCTCAACAAAAAAACAGAATTGTTTAGTAGCTTATTGTATGCTCCAGAAAGCAAATTAAAATCTACAAATTCAAGAAACATTTCGACCATTCAATACGCAGCGTCTGGGGCGGAATATACCATAGAAGAAAATGTCGTTGACGTAGAAAACACGACCTTAATAATTCCAAGCAAACTTTCTTTTGGGTTAGGTTTGGGTGAAAAAAATAAGTGGATGGTTGGTTCAGAAATTACCTTCCAAGAAAGTGAAAAAATGACCAATAGATTTGTGGACATCAACAATATAGAATTTGAAAACGCAACACGATTTAATATTGGGGGATATTATATCCCTAATTTCAAATCATTTACTAACTATTTAAGTAAAGTTACTTATCGAGGTGGAATTAGATTCGAAAATACCGGAATGGTAGTAAACCAAAAGTCGATTAAAGAATCGGCAATTACATTTGGATTTGGATTGCCAGTTTCTGGAACTTTTTCAAACATTAATATTGGATTTGAATTAGGTAAAAAAGGAACTACTGCCGCTGGATTAGTTCAAGAAAATTTTACCAATATTACTGTTGGATTTACGTTTAACGACAAATGGTTCATCAAAAAACTATACTACTAGTAAATTTAAGTTACTAAATTTGGTAATAAATTAGGTGCTAATGAAAAAATTAATCCTTCACAATATAACGAGTATAAGACCATTTTTTTTGGGACTCATATTGCTAACATCTTGTGAAAGTAATTTTAAAGAAGTACAAAAAATAAACTTTTCTGAATTTGCTCCAAGCGGAGAAGCAGATGATTTTAATTTGAAATATACCGATTCTGGCAGAATTAAATCGATTCTGATTAGCCCTAAAATGTTGGATTATGCCACAGTAGAGTTTCCTTTTACAGAATTTCCAAACGGCATTAACGTCACGCTTTTTGATAAAAATAATAAAAAAACATTTGTAACTTCTAACTACGCAGTTTCTTATAAAGGGACGGATGTAATTGACCTTCAGGGAACGGTAATTATTTCTAACGAAACAGGTCAGAAATTAGAAACCGAGCAACTGTATTTTGATCAAAAAAACGAATGGTTTTTCACTGAGAAAAAATTCAAATTTACCGACCCTAAAGGAGTTACTTTTGGCGAAGGAATTGATTTTAGTAAAGATTTTAAAATTGTCAACTCCCAGAGAATTACTGGCGAAATTGATCAATCTGAATAATAAAAATAACGAATTATGAATTATTTAAAATACACACAATACGTTTATCTAGTTGCTACTTTTTTCTTTATTTATGATGGAATTTCAAAAATGCAATCAGATACTTCCACTCCTTGGTTGAGCTTTATTATTGCTGGGGTTTCTTTGTTTATGTTTTTCTTCCGAAGAAAATTTGCTAAGAAATTTGAAAACAGAAGTAATCAAAAGTAAGCAATCATAAGTACAGAAATTTTTGATACAAATGCGTTGCAAAATCCCACTTGCAAAGTCAATAGCACTTTTGGTAATAAAAAATGAAAAATTTCTTGCAATTTATATTGGAACTACTATTATTATTAAATAGATAATTGTATTTTCGCAAACTGAATTAAAAATTAACATCAATAAAAATGGCAGTTTTACAAAAAATTAGACAACGTTCACTTCTTTTAATATTAGTTATTGGCTTTTGTTTGTTCGCTTTTATCGTAGGCGATTTATTCAATAGCGGTAATTTAGGACAAACTTCAAAATATGTTGGAAGTGTTAATGATACCGATATCTCTTTTGAAGATTTTCGTTTAAAAGTTAGTAATGTAGAAAAAAGCGGACAAGGAATGACGTCTACTCAAGCGGCAAACCGTGTTTGGGATCAAGAAGTATCCATCGCGCTTTTATCAAGTGAATTTGAAAAATTAGGATTACGCGTTGGTGAAAAACACATCATTGAAACGTTAAAAGCCGATCAAAATATTGGACAAAATCCAATGTTTTTAAATGAGGCAGGAGCGTTTGATTTAGCCAAATTTAAAGAATTTTTTAAGTCAAATCCAGAGCAGGCTCAAATGCTAAAAGACAGAGAAAAAGAAGCAGCATTAAATGCAAAATTCCAAATTTATAACACATTAATTAAAGCAGGGGTTTACACGACTGAGGCTGAAGGAAAAATGCAATATGAAATGGAATCTAATAAAGCTAACTTTGATTTTGTAGCGGTTCCATATTCTTCAATTAAAGATAGTGATGTGAAAATTTCTGATGAAGAAATTATTGCTCACATGAAGAAAAATGAGAAAAAATTCAAAGCTGAAGAATCTCGTGAAATAGAATACGTACTTATACAAGACAAAGCTTCAATAGAAGATCAAAACGAAGTAAAAACAAACATCAATGCATTGCTTTCAGGAAGTGTTGTGTATAACAAAACTACTGGTAAAAATGATACATTACCTGGATTTAGAACAACCACAAATACGGTGGAGTTTGTAAATTTAAATTCAGACATGCCTTATGATTCTACCTACGTTGCCAAAAAAGACTTACCTGCTGAACATGCAGAACAATTATTTAATTTGGCTTCTGGCGCGGTTTATGGGCCGTATATGAGAGGAGATTACTATTGTATTTCAAAATCATTAGGAAGAAAAGCGGGGGCAAATGCCAAAGCAAGTCATATATTAATCAGTTATGAAGGAACACAAGTTCCTAACAAGAAAGAAAAAAGAACTAAAGAACAGGCAAAAGCAAAAGCAGACATGTTGTTGGCTCAAGCCATGGCAAATCCTTCTAGTTTTATGATGTTGGCTTTAATGAATTCTGATGATTCTTCTTCTCAACAAGGGGGTGATTTGGGTTATTTTGGACCAGGGCAAATGGTAAAACCGTTTAATGATTTTGTATTTTCAAGTCCAATTGGAAAGATTGGTTTAGTGGAAACAGATTTTGGATACCACATCATCAATGTGACTGACAAACAAGATGCGGTTCGTTTGGCAACGGTAGCTCAAAAAATTCAACCATCTGAAGTTACTTCTGATAAGTTATTTAATCAAGCGGTTAAATTTGAAATGGATGCTAACGAAAAAGATTTTGCAAAAGCATCTAAAGAAGCGGGATTAACCGTTAATCCTGCGGTTAAAGTAAAAGTGATGGACGAAGGTTTTGGTTCGATTAGTAATCAAAGACAAATTGTTCGTTGGGCATTTGAAAATGATACCGAAGTAGGCGCGGTAAAACGTTTTGAAGTAGTAAATGTTGGAAACGTAATCGTAAAATTGAAAAAGGTATACGAAGCAGGTTTAACACCAGTTGCAGATGCCAGAGTTTCAGTGGAACCTTTATTGAAAAATAAGAAGAAAGCTGAAAAAATAATGGCTAAAATGAGCGGAACTTCTTTAGATGCTATCGCTAAAGCAAATGCAGTTGCCGTTCAACAAGCGACAGATGTAGTTTTAGCAAATCCATCTTTACCAGGAATTGGACCAGAACAAAAAGTAGTAGGGGTAGCATTTGGTTTAGGTGCAAATAAAATGTCATCAGCTATTGAGGGAGTTTCAGGAGTGTATGTTATTAAAACAAAAGCCATTGCTAAAGCACCAGTATTGAAAAGTTACACCGACTTTGTTACAAAATTAAAATCTCAAAATGCTTCTGCCTCTGGAAGAGTAATTCCAGCGTTAAAAGCAGATGCAAAAATAGAAGATAATAGAACTCAGTTTAATTACTAATAGTTCCTTCCTACAAAAAAATCCCGCTTTAATCAGAGCGGGATTTTTTTTTTATAATATCATTTCAGAATAAGGGAGCAGGATAGCATACCCTTTTGCTAAGAAATAATCAGTAGGGTCTTTTTCAGAAAGAACCATCACAAAATCTCCACCCCACGCTCCTAAACTTTTTATGGTTCCTTCGAAATCTGGAAAGTGCGATTCTTGTAGGGTTTCCATTTCTAAAATTTGACTTAATAAAATTTCATGCTTTGATAATTGAGATTTGAATGTATTCCAATTCACGCCACTAATCAAAGTGTTTGTTATTTGACTAATTTCTTTTATTACCCGCGACAAATTGCCTCTTTTTTTATAATAAGATGCAATGGCGGTTCGACTATTTTGTTTTTTATTTAAATAAACAAAATAAATATTTGAAGTAAAATCATGGTGGAAAGTACATCGTTCTATAATCGGATTTCCATCAACTAATTGATAAGATAAAGGAAAATTATTTTGAGCACAGGCAATATCATATCCACTTCCTCCAAAACTTAATTTCAATAAACAATAAGCATCAACTTCTAGCCATTGCGCAATATTATTTATTAACGTTGATGAAGTTCCTAATCCCCATGATTTTGGGAAGGTCAGGTGCGTCGAAATGGAATAGCCAGTTGCAGTATCAATAAAATTAGGGTTTAATAAATAGCTTTGGTGCAAAATGGTGATGAGTGTGTTTTTGACCGATTCGATTTCTTGTGGGTGGGGATTTTTTATTTCGTCAAACGAAATAGAATCCTGAAACCAAATAGTTCCATCTTGATCATAACTAGTCCAAAAAATCCCTGGAGTAGCGATGGATTCAACTACCAAATTTTGTCCAAATTTTGTGGGTAATGCAAATGCTTTTGCTCCATCAAGAACTACATATTCTCCTGTAATTAATAGTTTTCCGTTACTGTAGAATACTTTTTTCATTGCCATTGGTAGAGAAAGCGCTGCGAATAGTGCCTCTTATTTATTTGTAAAAGATTATTGTTTTCTTAAGTTTTCAATAAAAGCCACTACAGTACTATGCACTACTGAATTGTCTTTAAAATGATTTTTTATTGCCACCTTTTCTGAATCGGTAACTTGAAATTGATTCATAATATTTTTCAAGTGCATTTTCATATGCCCTTCTTGAATTCCAGTGGTAGTTAGCGAACGTAATGCTGCAAAATTTTGCGCTAATCCAGCTACTGCTACAATTTCCATTAATTCTTTTGCAGTCGGTTTTTCTAACATTTCTAAAGCTAATTTTACCATTGGGTGTAAGGAAGTTAACCCTCCTATAGTACCTAGTGCCAAAGGAATTTCCATCCAAAATGTAAAAATACCGTTTTCAATTGAAGCATGGGACAAACTAGAATAGCTTCCTGATTTAGAAGCATAGGCGTGAATGCCGGCTTCTATCGCCCGAAAGTCATTGCCTGTAGCCAATACTACGGCATCAATTCCGTTCATGATTCCTTTGTTATGGGTTACTGCTCTGTAGGGTTCAACTTCTGCAATTTGGACCGCTCTTACCAATTTTTCGGCGAAAGCCAATGGGTCAACAATAGTAGCATCCTTTAAGGAATCGATTGGACATGAAACTTCGGCACGAACAATACAATTTGGAACATAATTAGATAAGATACTCATTACAATTTCAAGTTCTTTTTCGCTCTCCGAAAATTGTTTATAATCGAATGCTTCTTGCTTTAATGTTTTGGCAATTTGTTCTAAACAAGAGTTGATAAAATTGGCACCCATAGAATCCTTCGTCTCAAAAGTAACGTGCAATTGAAAGTAATTCTCTAATAAGTTGGTTTTGTTTCGAAGCTCAATGCCCAAAATTCCACCTCCTCTTTTTTGCATATTGTGAGTGATTTCATTGGTTGATTCTAATAATTTTGACTTGCAATTATCGAAAAACGATTGCAGTTTAGAAGAATCTCCTTGGTATATGAAATGTATTTGCCCAATTTTTTCTGTATTCAAGACGGTTGTTTTGAATCCGCCTCGGGTACTCCAGTATTTTGCTGATTTTGCCGCGGCAGCAACAACAGAGCTTTCTTCGATTGCCATTGGGATAGTTTTGTAGTTCCCATTAATTAAGAAATTAGGAGCCACGCCAAGTGGAATGTAGAAATTTGTAATCGTATTTTCAATAAATTCATCGTGCAATTGCTGAAGTTTAGCATCGGTATTCCAATAGTTTTTAACCATTTTAATTGCAGCTTCAGCATCAGAAAAATAGGTTTTAGCAATCCAGTTTATTTTTTCTTCCTTAGTTAATTTTGAAAATCCAACTATTGCGTTGTTCATAGGTATTGCATTAATTAATTTGTTTGGCAAAGATACGTTTTCGATGATTCAAAATCTAGAATCATAAAAAAATTACAGGGGTTGTCAATCGATTTTCTGCAAAAAAATGCGGTTAATTGATTATTTTTCACTAAAATTGGAAGTTTTTAAACGAATCTATATCATGAATTATATTAGTAAATTAGTACTCTTGCTTTTACTGACTTCACTGTCAGTCATTGGTCAACAAAAAATAACAGTTGACGAAATTTTTACAGGTGCTTTTCGCGCCAAAGGCATGGATGAATTGAGCTCCATGAAAAATACCAATCAATATACGGTACTCAATTTTGACCGGGCTACTAGAAGTATGCAAATTGAGTTGTTCGATTTTGCAACATTAAAAAAAGTTTCCACCTTAATCGATTCAAAAAAATTCCCTGAGTTAGAAGGAATAGACAGTTATAGTTTCAACGCTGCTGAAAATGTCATTTTAATTGCCAATAATTCGCAGTCTATTTTTCGGCGTTCATTTACAGCGGATTATTTTCTATTTGACACGAAGTCACAAAAACTGACTAAATTGCCAGATACAGGAATTCAAGAACCACGATTTTCACCAGACGGGACAAAAATTGCATTTGCAAAAGAGAATAATTTGTATGTGTATGACATTGCCACAAATGCATCAAAACAAATTACGTTTGACGGAAAGAAAAATCAAGTAATTAATGGAATTACCGACTGGGTTTATGAAGAAGAATTTGCCTTTGTTCGTGCTTTCGATTGGAATGCAACAGGGGACAAACTGGCTTACATAAAATTTGATGAAAGTCAGGTGCCAGAATTCACCATGAGTATTTTTCAAAAGGAACTCTACCCAAAAACAGAAACATTTAAGTATCCTAAAGCGGGAGAAAAAAATGCTGTAGTTTCGCTTCAATTATTTGATATAAAATCTGGCGAAACCAAACCAATCAATTTAGGAAATTATACTGATTTTTATATTCCAAGGTTACAATGGACTAAAGATGCTAATACATTGAGTGTTCAAGTAATTAATAGACATCAAGACCATTTAGATTTAATTTTTGTAAATGGAACCACAGGAATTGCTAAAGTAGTTTTGAGTGAAAAAGATAAAGCATACATTGACATTACAGATAATTTAACGTTTTTAAAAGACAACAGTTTCATTTGGACTAGCGAAAAAGATGGTTTTAATCACATTTATTTATATGATGGTACTGGAAAACTGAAAAATCAAGTTACCAAAGGAAATTGGGAAGTAACCTCGTATTATGGGTTGGATGAAAAGACGAATACAATTTTTTATCAATCGGTAGAAAACGGTTCCATCAATAGGGCGATTTATAGAATTGGAATTAATGGAAAAAACAAAGTTTGCTTGTCAAAGAGTATTGGAACTAACTCGGCCACTTTCAGTCCTAACTTTCAATATTATATCAATTCTTATTCTAGTGCTACCCAACCAGCAAATTATTCGTTACACGAAGCTAAATCTGGAAATCAAGTACAGTCAATTGTGACTAATGAGGCGCTTGTGGATAAATTAAAAGCATATAATTTACCTTCAAAAGAGTTTTTTGTATTAAAAACAGAAAAAGGAATTGAGTTGAATGCATGGATAATAAAACCAAAAGATTTTGACTCCACAAAGAAATATCCTGTTTTTATGTACCAATATTCTGGACCAGGTTCGCAACAAGTCAATAATGATTGGAATGGGGCTGACGACTATTGGTTTATGATGTTATCGCAACAGGGTTACATTGTAGCATGTGTTGATGGTCGTGGAACAGGATTTAAAGGAGCTGCTTTTAAGAAAGTAACACAAAAAGAATTAGGCAAATTCGAAGTGGAAGATCAAATTGATGCCGCAAAAGTTATTGGTAGTTATTCTTATGTTGACAAAACTAGGATAGGAATTTTTGGTTGGAGTTATGGTGGTTTCATGGCCAGTAATTGTTTGTTCAAAGGAAACGATGTATTCAAAATGGCAATCGCAGTAGCGCCAGTTACCAATTGGCGATTTTATGATAGTATTTATACGGAAAGATACATGCAAACCCCACAAGAAAATCCATCAGGATATGATGAAAATTCACCTATAAATCACGTGAGTAAATTAAAAGGTAATTTTTTATTAATTCATGGAAGTGCAGATGATAATGTACATGTGCAGAATTCTATGCAGATGATTGAAGCATTAATCCAAGCGAATAAACAATTCGACTCCGAAATATATCCCGATAAAAATCATGGGATTTATGGAGGTAAAACCCGAATTCAATTATACAATAGAATGACCAACTTTATCCAAGAGAAACTATAACAACTAATAATAAAACTAAAAAAAAATTAAAAATGAGTGAAACAGTAGTAAAAACAGGACATCCAAAAGGGCTTTGGGTATTATTTGGAACTGAAATGTGGGAACGGTTCAACTTCTACGGAATGCGAGCAATTCTTACCCTATTCTTGGTAAATTCATTAATGATGAAAGAAGAAGAAGCCTCGTTAATTTATGGAGGATTCTTAGGACTATGTTACTTAACACCAATGTTAGGAGGCTTTATTGCCGATCGTTTTTTTGGAAACAGAAATTGTATTTTATTGGGCGGATTAATGATGGCTGTTGGACAATTTTTATTGTTTACCAGCGCTAGTGTTTTTGGAACAAATTTATCGTTAGCCAATACCTTAATGTGGTCGGCTTTAGGGATAATTATTTTTGGAAATGGGTTCTTTAAACCCAACATTTCTTCGATGGTTGGGAGTTTATATCCTAAACAAGAGAAATCAAAATTAGATACTGCGTTCACTATTTTCTATATGGGAATTAACTTAGGAGCTTTCTTAGGTCAAACAATTTGTCCTTATTTAGGAGACGAAGTGGTAAATGGAGTTCAAAATGTTCATGCATTCAGATGGGGGTTTTTAGCTGCATCAATAGCAATGTTAATTGGGACAGCTGTGTTTTATGTGTTAAAAAATAAATACGTAGTAACACCAGAAGGAAAGCCTTTAGGTGGATTGCCAAAATTTAATGAAACTTCTGATTACGAAGAAGGAGAATCACAAAACGCAGTGTTTTCTATCAATGCTTTAATTGGAGCGGTGGTTGCTTTTGTAGCGTTGTTTTTTGCATTTAGATTTCTTTTAGACGGGGATAATTTTATCAAGACAATTATTTATCCGATCATTTATGCAAGTGGTCTAACATTAGCGGGATTGATTGTATCCGATAGTTCATTAACTAAGGTAGAAAGAGACCGGATATTTGTGATTTATATAGTTGGATTTTTCATCATATTCTTTTGGGCCGCATTTGAACAAGCGGGTTCTTCTTTAACATTTATTGCGGCAAATCAAACCGATCGAACTTTCATGTTTGGATGGCAAATGCCTGCATCAATGGTTCAAGTGTTTAATGGAATTTTCGTATTTGGTTTTGCATTACCATTCAGTATTTTATGGGATAAATTAAGAGCAAGTGGAAAAGAACCTTTATCTACAGTAAAACAAGCTATTGGACTTGGATTAATCGCTTTAAGTTATTTTATTATTGCTTATAACGTTAAAGACTTAGGAAATAGTGGTTTGTTAGCTATTAAATGGTTAATCCTTTTATATTTAATTCAAACCTTTGCTGAATTATGTTTGTCTCCAATCGGTTTGTCATTAGTGGGTAAATTATCTCCAAAACGTTTTGCTTCCTTATTATTTGGAGTATTCTTTTTGTCAAATGCTGCAGGATATGCTTTATCAGGAACTTTAGGTTCAATCATGCCAGCAACAGGAGATAAATTTTTGAAGGCTAAAAACTTAGGAATTGATTTGCAAGGTGTTTTGGATAAAACGATAACTCCAACGGCTGAACAATTAGTAATCTTAGAAGAAAACCAAATTAATTCGACTAATCCTGTTTTTGCAGGTTTTGAAATTCATAACTTATTTGAATTCTTTATGGTTTTTGTAGTTTTAACAGGTGTAGCGGCACTTCTATTATTTGTATTAACACCAGTGATTAAAAAAATGATGCATGGTGTAAGATAAAATATAAAAAATAATTTTATATCTTTCAAACCTACAGGAATTTCTTGTAGGTTTGTTTTTTAAACTAATTAATTATGTGGAAAAGTCACCCCAAAGCACTACCTTATTTATTCTTGTCAGAAATGTGGGAACGATTTGGTTATTATTTAATGATTGGAATCTTCACGTTATATCTTAAAGATGTAGAAGCTGGTTTTGCAATGACCGAAAAAGAAGCTTCCGATTTATATGGAACATTCATCGCCTTAGTCTTTTTAACGCCCTTCATAGGTGGATTAGTCGCTGATCGGTATTTAGGATACAAAAAATCAATTGTAATAGGTGGAATAATGATGGGAGCAGGTTATTTTATGATGGGAATTCATAGTTTGCCAATGCTTTATCTCGCCATGACTTTAGTAATAGTTGGAAATGGTTTTTTTAAACCCAACATTTCTACGTTATTAGGAAATTTCTATAATGAAGATAAATACATCGCCAAAAAAGACGAAGGATACAATATTTTCTATATGGGAATTAACGTTGGCGCTTTCATTTGCAACTTCTTTGGAGCGGCCTTGCAAATCTTACTTGGCTGGCAGTATGCATTTATGGCTGCTGGTTTAGGAATGTTTATTGGCGTAATTGTATTTCTCTTAGGCACCAAACATTATGGAAATAAAACTGAAAAAAAAGGAATTCAAGATGGCGACATGCCTTTCTCAAAAATCGTAGCCTACATACTTGTTCCTTCCGTTGTTTTTGGAGTCATTGGTTGGTTGATAAAAGGAGTACAGTCAGATATTAATTTAGACAGTGCCATTTTTGGTTCAGACAGTACCGATGCATTTATTTTTGCCTGTCTTCCAATTGTTTATTTTTATGGAAGTTTATTTTTCAAAGCTAAGCCTGAAGAAAAAAGACCAATAGGTGCTTTGCTATCCATATTTGCGGTAGTAATATTGTTTTGGGCAGTTTTTAAATTAAATGGTTCGGCTTTAAATACTTGGGCAGATCGATATACCGACAGACAAGTAACAGGAACAACCGAAAAGGTTTTTTCAACGTTGGTTCAATCTAAAGAATTAACCTATGAAAAATCAGAAACCGAATTATATGATGAGCAATTTAGACTTCAAAAAGAAAATGGCGAGGTAAAAAAAGTAGTAGATTACCCCATCTATTTTAGAAATACTTCAAAAGAAAAATTACCTGCTGAAGGAAGTAAGATTAGCGTTTGGGTGACTAGCTTAAGTCAATCGATTAATCCAGGTTGGGTAATAATTTTAACTCCTCTTGTGGTGGCATTTTTTACTTATTTAAGAAGTAGAAAAAAAGAACCTTCCACACCAACTAAAATTGCATTTGGATTATTAATTTCTGCATTATCGGTGCTTGTTATGGTTGCCGCAGTTCATATTGGAACCAATGGAACAGAAAAAGTTTCCGTTTGGTGGCTCGTTGCTAATTATGGAATTATTACCATTGGGGAATTATTTCTTAGTCCAATGGGATTATCAATTGTATCCAAATTGTCTCCAAAAAATATTACGGCATTAATGATGGGCGGTTGGTTTTTATCCACCTCTATCGGAAATAAACTTTCAGGAGTTTTGGCAAGTATGTGGGATACCTATGAAGATAAAGCGAATTTCTTTTGGGTAAACTTCGGATTGTTGATGTTTGCCACAGTTTTGATGTTTGCCTTAGTGAAAAACTTAAATAAAGTAATGAAAGACCACGGAATCAATTAATTATGGAAATCAATCAATCATTAGAAGAGATTCAAAACTTTAAAGGAAAATACCCTAAGCAACTTTGGTATTTATTCTTTAGCGAAATGTGGGAACGTTTTTGTTTCTATGGCATGCGTGGGATGTTAGTAGTTTTTATGGTTAGTCATTTAGGAATGAATGAAACAGTAGCCAATCTACAATATGGAGCAACACAAGCTTGGGTTTATGCTTTCACTTTTATAGGCGGTTTATTTGCTGACAAAATTTTAGGATTAAGAAAATCTCTTTTTTGGGGAGGAATCCTAATGATAATTGGAAGTGTTATTCTTGCAGTTGACCCAAAAAATTTCTTTTTTATTGGTATAGGTTTTACAATTGTGGGGACGGGTTTTTTTAAACCAAATATATCTTCTATGGTTGGACAACTATACAAAAGTAATGATCCTAGAAGAGATGCAGGGTTTTCTTTCTTTTATATGGGAGTAAATCTCGGAGCATTAATTGGCGGATACATTTGTATTGCAGTTGCTGAAGGATCTATGTGGCAATCGTTAGTGCCCGAAGATTTACGGTGGAATGTTGGATTCGGTTTTGCAGCGGTAGTAATGATAATTAGTTTATTGACTTTTACGCAAACTCAAAAAAGTTTGGGTACTATTGGACTGTCGCCTCTATTAAACCAATTAGATAAAAAAAGAAAGAAATTAGAAATTAGTACCTATGTTGGGTCGCTGTTAATTATTCCTATAATTATCATTATGGTAGCTAATACGGTTTATACCGACTATTTTATGATGATAATTGGTCCGGCCTCAATAGTGTATTTGATTTACGAGATGAAAAATTTTTCCACTGCTGAAAATAAAAAACTAGTTGCAGCATTAATATTCATTATTTTTTCAATCTTTTTTTGGGCATTTTTCGAACAAAGCGGTGGGTCTTTAAGTTTGTTTGCAGCTAATAACTTAAACAATGAAATTTTAGGATTAGAATTAAGTCCAAATGGAATTAACAATTCTGCTAATTCCTTTTTTGTTATTGGTTTTGCAGCTTTGGTAGGTTTAGTTTGGCTTTGGATGGCAAAAAGAAAAATTGAACCCAATACAGTGATAAAATTTGGTTTAGCATTTTTATTTTTGGCAGGTGGTTTTTGGATTTTTTATTATACTAAATTCTTTGCAGATATATATGGAAGGACTTCTTTAGGCATATTTACTTTTGGTTGGTTTATCATCACTTTTGGAGAGCTTTGTTTATCTCCAATCGGAATGTCGGCTATGACTAAATTATCACCACAAAAAACACAAGCCGTAATCATGGGAATGTGGTTTTTAGCTAGTGCTTACGGACAGTATTTTGCTGGAATTTTAGGAGCAAATATTGCAGAAGCATCAAAAAACGCATCCAATTTAGAGAAACTAAATGTATATGCGGATGGATATAAACAACTTGGAATATATGCTTTGATAGCCGGATTAGTTTTAATAGCTATTTCGCCATTAATTAAAAAACTAATGCAAGAAGTTAAATAAATTATCTAATTTTATTCCTTATTTTTGAAACAGATTTAAATTAAATATTACCAAATGAAAAAGATACTTATTACCTTATTAATTGTTTTTTCTTCAATTACTCTTCAAGCTCAAGATGGGCTTACCTGGCACAATGACATTAACAAAGCCATAGCTATTTCTCAAACCTCAAAAAAGCCATTGTTACTATTCTTTACCGGAAGTGATTGGTGTGGATGGTGCATTCGTTTGCAAAAGGAGGTTTTAAAAACACCTGAATTCGCAGCTTGGGCAAAAGAAAATGTGGTGTTAGTTGAGTTAGATTTTCCTAGAAGAACTCCTCAATTGCCTGAGATTCAAAAGCAAAATAATGAATTACAACAATTTTTCGGAATTCAAGGATATCCAACGGTTTGGTTTGTAAATGCTACTATTAAAGAAGGTAAAACTAACTTTGAGAAATTAGGCAGTACAGGTTATGTTGCGGGTGGGCCTGTAGCTTGGCTCGCTGGAGCAAATGGATTCATTAAAAAGCAATAACTCACTATTTTAATCTATAAAATCCCTTTTCACCAGTAGCGTGAAAAGGGATTTTTTCTTTAAGACAAGTTGCTTTCCAATGAGCAACATACGACTTATAATTAGATCCGTCTGCTACAATTATTTTTGGATTGATTTGCTGCGTTAAACGAGCTAAATTTACTTTTGGTGAACCCGTTAAAAGCAAAACGTCAGGGCTGTTTTTATTGGAATAAATCCCAGTACTATCAATGATTTCAATTTTGAATCCTTTAAAGTAATGCAAGTTCTTAGTTAGTATTTCACAGTGGTCAATGCTGCAAAAATTAGCTATTAAATAAGGTTTAAGAAGGGGGTTTTCTTTAGTGTTTTTTTTGAGGTTCGAAGTGCAATACACGGTTACTTTTTCACCTATTCTTTCCGAAATTAAAGTGCCTTTTTTCGTATGGTAAACAATCCATTCTTCTCCTTTTTTTGTTTGCCATTGGGTGCCAAAATAGATTAGTTGGCCAATAAAAAGCAATCCCAATGTAACAGCTAGTTTTTGAAATGTGGGTTTTTTAAACCAAATAATACTTGCAATAATAAATAAGTAGGAACAAAATAAATAAGGCAAAGGGAATGATATGTCCTGGATTATAAATTCATCAAAAGAGGCAATCCAACCGATTATTTTATTTAAGAAACCAACTAGCCATTGCAATAGCTGTAACGAGAAAATAGGAACAAAATCGAATAATGCTAAACTCATTACCAATACTCCTAAAGCCATAATGATACTTAAGAACGGAATTACGATACAATTAGTCACAAAAAATAATCCTGGAAATTGATGAAAATAGTATATGCTTAAGGGTAAAGTGCCCAATTGTGCTGCAAATGAAATAGTTATTATTTCCCAAAAGTACGTAATGATTTTGTATTTGGGAATCCACAGGTTTGCCAACAAAGGTTGGAGCCAAAGTATAAAAAACAAGGCCAAATAGCTCAATTGAAATCCAATATCAAATAAAAAGGAAGGGACAAAAAGCAAAATCAGGAACAACGAAACTAGTAAAGTGTGGAATACATTTGTTTTTCGTTTCAAATACATTCCAATGGCAACAAAAGTAAACATTGCAGTTGCTCTTACTATCGAAGGAGAAAGCCCCGCCAATAGTGCAAAACTCCATAATGAAAAAATAGTACAACCTAATCGAATGCCATTTCCAAGTTTTGATTTCGGTAATGGTTTTAGCAAAAAAGTGATAAATAATAAAATAAATCCAACGTGAAGTCCTGAAACGGATAATACATGAATCGCTCCAGCAGATTGATAATTTTTTAAAATTTCAGAAGAAATTTCTTGCTGCTGCCCCAATATTAAAGCACTAATTACGGGTAATTCATTACTCCCAAACCCCTCTTTTTTCAGATTTCCGATAATTTTATTACGAATCAAACTAGAATAGTAACTAATGTTTTTTACCAGTTTTGTATTTATTTTTATTTTATCAATTGAAGTATAGGTATAGCCACTTATCGATTTATTTTCTAAATAGGCACCATAATCAAATTGATTTGGATTGTCTGGTTTTCTGTTGGGATAAATAGTGCTAACAAAACACAGCTGACTTCCGATTTTAAGCACCTCGTTTTTACTATTTTTCGTGCTGTTTATAAGTATTTTTCCAGTACATTGAATACCATCAATATGAGAAATAGCACCTACATATCTGTCGTTTTTAGTTGAATTTTTCAGTTTTTCAATTACAACAACTTGAATAGAATGGGGTTCCACCAGGGAGTTAATTTTTTGAATGTAATTTTCTTTTGCATATTTTTCATTATGCAAATTATGAGTTAGTATTCCAACAATAAAAAATAAACTGTACGTTAGAATCCCGAAGTAAACGGTTGGTTTATTAGTCTTTTTCGAAATATAATATGAACCGCTAAGCGCAATTATGACTCCAATAAAACAGAACAAAGACCAATATAAACTTGGTTGTAGCCAATAGCAGATAATTATTCCAATAATAAATGGAATCGTAATTTTAGCTAATGGAAATTGAAATACTTTCATTAGCCTAATGTACTAATAATTGATGAAAGTAAATGGATTAAAACAATCTATTAGCTTGAATGAAACTTTTATTGTAATAGGGTTCTTTAGTAGAGGAAATTATTACACCACTTGATGTTGAGGAGTGGATAAATTTAATTTCATCTTGAAGGACCTCTACCACCATTCCAACATGATTAATAACTCCTTTCTCCCTTGTTTTAAAAAATACTAAATCTCCTTTTTTTATTTCATTATTATTAAGCTTCGTTCCTATTTTTGCCATTTCATGGGATGATCTCGGGAGTGTAATATCAAAGTTTTTAAAGGTATAATACATTAATCCAGAGCAGTCAAACCCTTCTTTTGATGAACCCCCACCACGATAGTTTATTCCTAAATTATCCGAAGCAGTATTAATTAATTGACTCACCAAATAACTTGGCTGATCGTTATCAATAACAAAATCATCATATTCTGTTTCAGACATAATGAATTTAGAAGTTGATTTTTTTGATTCTTTTTTCTGAACGGTAACGATTTCTTTTTTTGGTGCTTTGATTTTTTTAGGAAGTTCAATTTTTTCAGGAGATTCGTATAGTCCACGTTTTTCTGCTTCAACTTTTGAAGTAACAATTACGGATGCAGAGGGTTTACAACTGCCCAAAAACATAACCAAAAGGAGTAGGAGTATAGTGCTTTTCAAAAGATTTTTTTTACAAATTTATAATTTTTGTATTTAACCGATGTTTTTTACAATTAAATGTGCTGTTTTTCTACTGGCACCTTGCCCTCCAAGTTTGTTTTCAAGTTCCACATAATGATTTAAAAGTTCTTCTCTATAATTTGGACTCAAGATTTTTACTAATTCAATTCTTGCTTTTTCAGAATTACAATCGGATTGGATTAACTCAGTCACCACCTCTTTGTCCAAAATTAAATTCACCAAAGAGATGAATTTTAAAGTGACAATTCTTTTTGCTATTTCATAGGAAATCCAACTTCCTTTATAACAAACGACTTCTGGAACTTTAAACAATGCGGTTTCTAACGTGGCGGTTCCTGAGGTGACCAAGGCTGCTGTTGAATGACTTAGTAAATCATAAGTTTTATTTGAAATAAATTGAACCGAATGTGTTTTTAAAAAAGGAGCATAAAAGCTAAATTCTTGACTTGGCGCACCCGCAATTACAAATTGATAATTGGGAAAATCGTTTACTACGGATAGCATAACAGAAAGCATTTTTGTAATTTCTTGTTTCCTGCTTCCGGGAAGGATTGCAATAATTGGCAAATCACTTAAATTATTATCTTTTCTAAATGTTGCGATGTCTGTGCTTTTTCTATTTTGAATGGCGTCAATTAACGGATGACCCACAAATTCTACGGGGAAGTTGTGTTTGGACTCATAGTATTCTTTTTCAAAAGGTAAAATCACATACATTTTGTCAATATCCCTTTTGATTGCTTTAATGCGGCTTTCTTTCCAAGCCCATATTTGTGGTGAAATATAATAATGAGTCTTAAATTGCATTTGTTTTGCCCATTTTGCAATTCGCAGATTAAATCCAGGATAATCAATAAAAATAATTACATCGGGATTAAAATCTAGGAGGTCTTTTTTACAGATTTCTATGTTTTTTAATATTGTTTTCAGATTAAAAAGCACTTCAATAAATCCCATAAAAGCTAATTCCTTATAGTGCTTCACCATATAGCCTCCCGCCTCTTTCATTAAATCACCACCCCAAAAACGAATGGATCCTTGAGCATCTTGTAAATGCAATTCTTTCATCAAATTAGATCCATGTAAATCACCTGAGGCTTCTCCTGCAATAATATAATATTTCATAGTAAGCGTAAATTTGGATAAACTTAGACAAATAAAGTAATTAGTGTTAAAGCAATTAAAGCCAGTACGACCCCTCTTGCCATCAATTCTTTGTTAAACTTCAATAACACATAAAATAAAATAAGATCAAGTATGGCGCCAAGTGTGATGATTTTTCCTAAATATCCATTTAGCTTCATTGCGAGAATACCTTCAAAAAAGGAGTAGTCTGTTGCTAATTTAATAAAAATGAAACTACCTACGCCCGCGGTAAGCAATCCAATAAAAAAGCCGTAAACTAGATCTATTTTATTCATAATCGTTTAATTTCCATGTATTAAGATGTTGTATGGTATGGTAGGCAGTTAAATCAAAATGCACAGGAACAATTGAAATATAGCCATTTGCTAAAGCCCATTCATCAGTGTCCTCCCCGCTGTCCTGATTAACAAATTCGCCAGTTAGCCAGTAATAGTCCTTTCCCTGAGGCGTTTTTCTTTTATCGAATTTTTCAACCCACATCGCTTTTGCCTGACGTGAAATTTTGATTCCTTTGATTTGGTTTTGTTTCAATTTGGGTAAATTCACATTTAAAACAACTCCCTCCGGCAACCCATTTTTTATGGTTTCCAATGCAATTTGTTTAACAAAAGGCGTTATTGCGTCAAAATCGGCCAGCCAATCATAATCCAATAAAGAAAAACCAATGGCAGGAATGCCCTCAATTCCAGCTTCTACAGCCGCACTCATGGTGCCCGAATATATTACATTTATGGAAGAATTTGAACCGTGGTTAATTCCAGAAACACATAAATCAGGTTTTCTATGAATAATTTCGTTCACTGCGATTTTCACACAATCCACAGGGGTTCCAGAACAACTATATTCCAATATTGGAGCACCTTCTTTTGAAATTTTAGAAATATGGAGCGTGTTATTAATTGTAATAGCATGGCCCATTGCACTTTGAGGTTTATCAGGCGCAACAACAACGACTTGTCCAATTTCTGACATCACAGCAATTAAAGCACGAATTCCAGGTGCAGTAATGCCATCGTCATTAGTAACAAGTATAAGTGGTTTTTTCATTTGAGACAATAATAAAAGCGTTTTAACGATAAAATAGTGCTGTAAAAATAATCAATTTTATTCGGAAGATGCTATTTTTGTATCTTTAACAAAAAATTAGGTCGACCAGAAATTCTTGCCGACTTTTTTTTATGTACTTTAGATAAAAAATTTAATGAATTCAATTTTGAGCTATATGAAAAGGAACTATAAGTTAGTGGTGGCAGTTATTGCGTTGTCGGTTGCGTTATTTGCATTTACTAATCATCAAAGTGAAAAAGGAGATCCTGAAAAAGATAAGTTATTGCTTGAATTACTCACTTTTGTTATTGAACGAGGACATTATAGCCCTGCTGAGATTAATGATGATTTCTCAAAAGGAATTTACAAAGAATATATAGCGGCCATCGACCCATCAAAGAGGTTTCTTTTGCAATCCGATGTGGATGAATTTTCGAAGTTTGAATTGGAATTAGACGATCAGATTAAAAATCAGAATTTAGCCTTTTTTGAACTTACTTATACCCGAATTGTAAAGCGAATAGAGGAGAGTAAGGGGTATTACAAATCAGTTTTGGACCAGCCTATGAATTATGATATAGAGGAGGAAATCAATACCGATTTTGAAAAAATGCCTTTTAGTAAAACTACAGATGAATTGAGGGAGAGATGGCGCAAGCAATTAAAATTATCTACACTTTCCACCCTACTTGACAAAGAAAAATTAGAAAACGATAAACTGAAAGCGGATGCCAACTATAAAGTGAAAACCTTTGAAGTTCTTGAAAAAGAAACTCGAGAAAGTTCTCTAAAATCACTAGATGAATTTTTTAGTTCAATGAAAGATTTAAATCGAGACGATTGGTTTTCAATTTTTATTAATTCAATTGCTACCCGTTTCGACCCGCATACGTCTTATTTTGCCCCAGAGGATAAGGAACGATTCGATGTAAGTATGTCAGGAAAATTAGAAGGAATTGGAGCGAGATTACAAAAGAAAAATGATTTTACTGAAATAACAGAATTAATTTCTGGGGGGCCAGCATGGAGAGGAAAAGAGTTAGAGCCTGGAGATGTAGTATTGAAAGTTGCTCAAGGAAGTAACGAGCCAATTGATGTGGTAGGGATGCGAATTGACGATGTTGTTAAAAAAATAAAAGGACCTAAAGGAACCGAAGTACGTCTAACCGTAAAGAAAACGGACGGTACTATTAAAGTAATTACTCTAATCAGAGATGAAATTGAAATTGAAGAAACCTATTTAAAGTCGAGTATCGTAATGAAAAACGGACTTAAATATGGGGTTATTTATTTGCCTAAATTTTATATAGACTTTGAAAACACAGACAATCGGGATGCAGGAAAAGATATGGCAATCGAGGTGGAGCGTTTGAAAAAAGAGGGAATTAGCGGAATTATTTTAGACGTAAGAGATGATGGAGGGGGCTCTTTAAAAACCGTAGTAGATATTGCTGGTTTGTTTATTGAACAAGGGCCAATAGTTCAAATAAAATCGGCAGCAGGAAAAAAAGAAGTTTTGTACGATAAAGATAAACGAGTACAATGGGACGGGCCTTTAGTAATCATGGTTAATAATTTTTCAGCTTCAGCTTCTGAGATTTTAGCGGCCGCTATTCAAGATTACAAACGTGGAGTAATTATTGGTAGCAAACAAACCTTTGGCAAAGGGACTGTTCAAAACGTGATTGATTTAAATCAATTTATTAGAAATTCTAAAATTGGTGATTTAGGAGCGATGAAAACTACTACACAAAAATTCTATCGAATTAACGGAGGTTCTACTCAGTTAGAAGGGGTAAGTAGTGATGTGGTCATGCCAGATCGATATTCTTACATCAAAATTGGGGAGCGCGATATAGATAACGCAATGGCTTGGGACAAAATAGATGCAGCAGATTATACAGTTTGGAAACAGCAAAATAATTTTAATGCAGCTATTGCCAATAGTAAAAAAAGATTATCCCAAAATAAACAGTTTCAACTTATAGATGAAAATGCAAAATGGATTAACGATCGAAGCGATGACAACAGTTATAGTTTACAAATTAAAAAATTTAAATTGGATCAAGCTACACTTGAAGCCGATTCAAAAAAATATAAATCCATTTCAGATTATAAAAATGAACTGAAATTTTCATCGTTACCCTATGAATTAGCAGCGATGGAAAAGGACACATTGCTCAAGGAAAAAAGAGTTCGTTGGCATGAAAATCTAGCTAAAGATATTTATGTAGAGGAAGCTTTAAATGTTTTGGATGATTTACAAATTAAACAAACTTCCAAAGAAATTTTTCCAGTAAGAAAAAAAGAAAAATTAGTTAAATCCTAAAAAATCAATTAAAAATCGCCTCTAATTTCAATTTTGGCGATTTTTTTATTTAATTCAATGTCTAGATACGTATTCTTATTTGCATTTCTTTTAGTTGCTTTTGGATTAAAAAGTGATACTAAATTTACCAGTTTTAGCTTCTTGCCTAAGAGTACATCTGGCAGCGTAATAAAACACACTTATTATGCACTATCTTATTCTGAAAAACACGAACAACCAGAATGGGTAGCTTATTATTTGATTGGAGATAATGGATATTCAACCAGTTACAAGCGCCCCCGATTTATTAAAGATCCAAAAGTGATTACCCAATCTGCGGATATAAATAACTATAATAAATCAGGTTTTGATCGCGGACATCTTTGCGCTGCTGCCGATATGAAATTTTCAAAACAAGCATTCGACGAAACCTTTTTCATGTCAAATGTAACGCCACAAAGACATAGTTTTAATGGTGGAGTATGGAAAAGATTAGAAGAAAAAGTGAGGTATTGGGCACAAAAAAACCAAGGAGTGTATATTGTAACAGGAGGTGTTTTGCAAAATGATTTGCCAACAATTGGAATGGAAAAAGTAGCAGTTCCAAATTATTTTTATAAGGTATTGCTTTCCTATACTAACGGGAAATATAAAATGATTGGCTTTTTAGTTCCACATAAAAACAGTAAACAACCATTATTTACCTTTGTTGTTTCTGTTGATTTGATTGAAAAAATGACTGGAATTGATTTTTATTCGCAATTAAATGATGCAGTTGAATCTAAATTAGAAAAACAAAATGATTATAAATCATGGAGTTTTAATTAGGATTTATTTACCACTCATTTACCTTGTTAGCATCCATTTTTAAAAAAATAAATAATAAAATTGTAAACCCCCATAGCCCGGATCCCCCATAAGAGAAGAAAGGCAGTGGAACCCCAATTGTTGGGAATATTCCAAGAACCATTGCGGTGTTTACGAAGAAGTGAATGAACAGAATGGAAGCGACACAATAGCCATAAACCCGACTAAATTTTGTTTTTTGCCTTTCGGCTAAATAGATGATTCTTAAAACTAGACCAACGAAAAGTCCAATTACAATCAGGGAACCAAAAAATCCCCACTCTTCCCCAACCGTAGTGAAAATATAATCAGTGTGCTGTTCTGGTACAAATCCGCCTTTTGTTTGTGTGCCTTCGAGATATCCTTTTCCAAACCAACCTCCAGAACCAATTGCGATTTCTGATTGATTAGTATTATACCCAATCCCTTTTAAATCTACTTCTTTGCCCAACAAAATGTTAAAACGGTCGCGGTGATGTTGTTTAAATACGTGGTCAAAAACATAGTCAACAGAAAGCACATATCCGCTTACCATAACAAATACAACAACACTTGCTAATACATTTCGATTGGACAATCTACTTTTAAAATAAAACAAAACAATGGTGATTAATGCCATCAACGAAACTGCCCATGGTTCAAATAGTAAGGCAAGTAGGAATAGCAAAATCGAGATAAACCCAGTCCACAAGTACCAAGACGGCAAACCTTCTCTATAAAGCACTAATAGAAATACACTATAAATAAGAGCGCTCCCGGGATCGGGTTGAGGTAAAATTAATAGTATTGGAAGAAGTACAATTAATAATGCTTGAATTTGTCTATTAATCGATTTTAGGTTAATTTGAACGTCACTTAAATACTTAGCTAAAGCCAATGCTGTGGCTGCTTTTGCAAACTCGGAGGGCTGTAAAGTAAATCCGCCTATTGCATACCAACAACGCTGTCCTGCAATTGTTTTTCCTGCCACGAATAGCCCAGCCAATAGTACTAATGAAATTCCGAAAATTATACTTGAATATTTTTCATAGAATTTACCGTCTACCGATAACACAACAAATATTAACGGAATAGTAAACAGTACAAATAACATTTGCTTGCCGTAGATTTGCGTAAAATCAAATAAATAAGCATCATCTACAGTGGTAGATAGCGAAGAGGAATAGATGTTAAGCCAACCTAATATCACTAATAGGATGTAGATAATAACGCTTATCCAATCTAAATTACTTGATACACTTTGATTTTTCATCTTATCCTAAAATTATTTATTCTGAAATTACAGTTTTAGATTTACTTTTAATAATAGAATCTTGAAGCCTTAACTGTTGCTTAATTGTTTCTGAAAGCCCACCCAATTTTGCATATTGACCTTGTAAACTAGTATTTAATATTCGAGTTTCTAGATCGGTTCTAGTGATTTTATTTCTTAAGTATTTTTCAATCATTAAACTAGCAATGGGTCCGGCTATTCTAGAACCAAATCCTCCGTTTTCAACCATTATTGCTATTGCGATTTTTGGATTATCTTTTGGTGCAAAAGCCACAAAAATGGAATGGTCTTCAAGTTGAGTTCTTTTGCCATTGATTTTTGCAAAATTTTCAGCCGTACCTGTTTTTCCACAAATATCAATTCCTTCAACCCTTAAGCCACTTGCAGTACCAAAATTATACACATCGAAAAGTCCACTAATTATAGGGTCAAAATATTTTTTATCTATTGTAGTTACGTGTTTTGTACGAAAACTTTTATCAATTATTTCTCCTTCAATTTTTTTAATAATATGAGGGGTATAATAGTATCCTTTATTAGCAACTGCAGCCATCATATTGGCTAATTGAATCGGGGTCATCAATACTTCACCTTGTCCTATTGCGTTTGAAACAATTGTTTTACTATCCCAATTCCAATCGGGATACATTTTTTTATAAGTTTTTGAAGTGGGTACCTTTCCTCTTCTACCAGTAGGTAAATCATAGCCCATGAATTGACCCAGACCAAAACTTTTTACGTGATTACTCCAAACATCAACTGCAGCGGGTGCTTTAGTATATTTGTTAATTGTTTTCATGTAAACACTTGCAAAATAGGTGTTGCAAGAATTGTACATTCCATTATGTAATTGATGAGGACCCGAGCCATGACAGCCCATAAAGCGTCCCCGCGCATAACTAAATCCATGGTTACAAATAAAAGTAGTTTGTTCATTGATTACTTTTTCTTGAAGCCCAATCAAACCAGTTAGTATTTTAAATGGTGAACCTGGGGGGTATTCTGCAAGTAGTCCTCTATCGTACAGCGGTTTAGAAATAGAGTCATTATAGAGTTTCGTGTAATTTTTAGATCGTTGTCGCCCAACTAATATTGAAGGGTCATACGAAGGAGCGGTAACTAAAGCTAGTATTTCCCCTGTTTTAGGCTCGATTGCAACGATTCCACCTCTTTTATTAATCATTAATTCCTCTCCATATTTTTGAAGTGCTAAATCAATAGTTAAATTTATATCTTCTCCTTGAACCGCAAGCGTATCAAATCGACCTTCTTTATAGGAACCAATCTCTCTATTGTATTTGTCTTTTTGAATATAAGTAACCCCTTTAATCCCTCTGAGTATCGTTTCGTAACTTTCTTCTACTCCTTGTTTTCCTATCAAATCACCGCTATTATAGTAGGGGTTTTTAGCTACTAATTTCTCATTTACTTGTGTGATAAAGCCAAAAATATTGGCGCCAAAACTGACTTGATAGTCCCGAAGTGATCTTTTTTGGATGTAAAATCCTTCAAATTTTCTTATTTTTTCTTGAAAGGCAGCATATTCTAACTTATTCAATTGCGGTAAAAATACCGATGGTAGTCTTGGACTGTAAATTTTTGCCTTTGCCATTTTTTCTAAAAAATACTCTTTGGGGATATTTAGTAAAAGGCAAAATTCAGTGGTATCAATTTTTTTTATGTCACGGGGAATTACCATTATATCATAAGATGGCTGATTGGCAACCAACAATTTTCCGTACCTGTCATAAATATAACCTCTTTCAGGATAATCGTATTTTATCTTGATGGCATTATTTTCGGATTTTAATTTTAAGGAATCATCAATTATTTGAAGATAAAAAAGACGAAATAAAATAAATCCAGTGGCAATAATTATTAGGGAAGGAAGCAATGCTTTTCTCATCGTCTACTAGGCTTAAAAATATAGATTAAAATAACACAAGTTACAATAGTAAACAACCCACTTAAAAGAGTTCTAATGATGACATCCCACAAAAGTTGTAGTTGAAAAATTTCTAATAGAAAAAGTGAAAAATGATGGATAACAACAGCAAGCAAAATGAAAGTAAATCGCTCTGACGTCAAAACATCATTTAGTTTTACGTTTTGATATTCGTAACTTAATCCAAATGAAAATTTAAATAAATAGGGCCTTAAATATGCCAAAATTAAACAAGAAGTAGCGTGTACTCCACCCGAATTTCCAAACATATCAACGACCAAGCCGAGGAAAAAACTAGAAATTATTAAAGCTGATTTATTCCCGTTTACTGGAAATAAAATAATAAAAAGCAGGTAGGGGAAAGGATTCACGTATCCTAGAAAATCAATTCTATTGAACAGCAATATTTGTGCAGTAAGCAACAATATAAAACGAAAACTATTTATTAAAACTGCGCTATTCACCTTTTGATTCTTTCTCTATTTTTTTTATTTCTTCTCGATCTTTACTCTTTAAGATGTACACATGACCTAAATTAGTCATGTCATTAAAGAGTCTCACCCTCAACGTATAGTAATTGGTTTCGTTATCTGTGTATATTTTATCAATAGTACCAATATTTATATTCTCTGGAAAAATTATGGATTGACCACCAGTTACAATTGTATCGCCTTTTCTAATAGCGGCCAATCTTGGAACATCGATTAACTGAACAAATCCGGTATTCTTTCCGTCCCAAATTAACGAACCAAAATGATTTGTTTTTTTTATTTTGGCATTGATTTGAGATTTAATATTCAAAATACTTATAATTGTGGCATAATTTTTTGAAGTCTTATCAATTATACCCACTATTCCATTGCTGTTAATTACACCCATATCAGGCTGTATACCACTACTTTCCCCGTTGTTGATTGTAAGGTAATTTTCATGAACATTATAAGAGTTATTAATTACTTTAGAAACGATAATATTCATTTTGTCAACACCTTTAATGCTGTCCAATGGCGGTAAATCCGAAGAGTCTTTGGACGAAAACAACAAAGCTTTTAATTGGGCATTTTCATTTGCTAAAAGTTCATTTTGGGATTTCAAATGAAAATATTCACCTACTTTATTAATTTGTTCATATACTCCTCCTGTGAAGAAGTTGGCAGAACTAATTGCGCTACTTCTATGAAATGAGTGAGATTGAATAGTTAATATCATTGCAATACTCAACAACATCAAAAACAGAAGGCGATAGCTGTTTTTAAAAATAAAGTTGAATATTTGTTGCATGAATTATGCTTTTATTTTATTAGTATTGTTCTGAATTTTGGAATGTTTTTTAGCGCCATTCCAGTACCTCTAACCACTGCTCTCAATGGATCTTCAGCTATATAAACAGGCAAATCTGTTTTCTGTGAAATTCTTTTATCAAGGCCTCTAAGCATGGAGCCTCCTCCGGCGAGGAAAATACCAGTATTGTATATATCTGCGGCTAATTCTGGGGGAGTTTGTGATAATGTTTCCATTACAGCATCTTCTATTCTTTGAATTGATTTGTCTAATGCTTTTGCAATTTCACGATAAGAAACGTCAACTTGTTTTGGTTTTCCAGTTAACAAATCTCGACCTTGAACGGACATAACATCCGGCGGGGTTTCTAATTCTTCAAGAGCTGCACCAATACTAATCTTCACTTTTTCGGCCATGCTTTCTCCGATAAATAGGTTGTGTTGTGTTCTCATGTAATACAAAATATCATTCGTAAAAACATCTCCCGCAATTTTAACGGATTTGTCACAAACAATTCCGCCAAGAGCAATCACTGCAATTTCTGTAGTTCCACCACCGATATCTACAATCATATTCCCTTTAGGTTGCATAATATCAATTCCAATTCCGATAGCTGCCGCCATTGGTTCATGAATTAAATAAACTTCTTTTCCATTCACTCTTTCACAAGATTCTTTCACGGCACGCATTTCCACTTCTGTAATGCCTGAAGGAATACAAACTACCATACGTAATGCAGGAGTGAACATTCTCTTTTTTAGGGCAGGGATACTTTTGATAAATAAACTTATCATTTTTTCAGAAGCATCAAAATCAGCAATAACCCCATCTTTAAGAGGCCTTATAGTTTTAATGTTTTCATGAGTTTTACCTTGCATCATGTTGGCTTCTTTCCCAACAGCAATTATTTTGCCCGATATCCTATCTCTTGCAACGATTGAAGGGCTGTCAATTACCACTTTGTCATTATGAATGATTAGCGTGTTTGCGGTACCAAGGTCTATCGCAATATCCTCAGTCATGAAATCAAAAAATCCCATACTCTTTTTGGGGTTAATTAGTTATAATAAATTTTATTTACAAAGTTAAACAAATTAATGTTTAAAATGACGTGTGCCTGTAAATACCATTGCAACTTTATTTTTATTACAATAGTCTATACTTAATTCATCTTTTATAGAACCTCCTGGCTGAATAACAGCATTAATTCCGGCTTCTTTTGCAATTTCAACACAATCTGGAAAAGGAAAAAAAGCATCACTAGCCATTACAGCTCCGTCTAAGTCAAAACCAAATGTATGTGCTTTTTCAATGGCTTGTTTCAATGCATCAACTCGTGAAGTTTGACCTGTACCCGAAGCAATTAATGTTTTGTTTTTTGCAAAAACAATCGTATTTGACTTTGTGTTTTTACAAATTTTTGATGCAAATAATAAATCTTCAATTTCTTGAGCGGTTGGTTCAGTATTTGTAACCGTTTTCAAGTCCGATTTAGAATCTGTAATAAAATTTTTATCTTGCACTAATAATCCATTTAAACACGTTCTTACTTGTTTATTGGGTAATTCCACTTCTTTTTGAACCAAAATGATTCTGTTTTTCTTTTCTTCAAGTATCGTTATTGCCTCAGTTTCATAACTAGGAGCAATAACTACTTCACAAAAAAGGTGATTTATTTCTTTCGCAGTAGCCACATCAATTGTTACATTTGAAATTAATACCCCACCAAAAGCAGATGTTGGGTCACAAGCCAATGCTTCTAAATAGGCTTGTTTAATTGTTGTTCTTGAGGCTAATCCACATGCATTATTGTGTTTTAATATTGCAAATGTTGGTTCGCAATCTTTAAATTCTAATATTAAATTTACTGCCGCATCCACATCGAGCAGGTTATTGTATGACAATTCTTTTCCGTGTAATTTGGTAAACATGGCCTCAAAATCGCCAAAAAAGAATCCTTTTTGATGTGGGTTTTCCCCATATCGCAATACTTGACCGTTTTCAATACTTTCTTTATAGTACGTTTCATCGGTATTAAAATAATTAAAAATAGCAGCATCATAGTGAGAAGATACATGAAATGCTTTGGTAGCCAATAATTTTCTATCCTCATAGGTTGTGGTGCCATTTTGATTGGTAATTAAATCCAAAAGCAGACCGTATTGATTCACTGAAGCAACGATAACAGTGTCTTTGAAGTTTTTTGCGGCAGCTCGAATTAACGAAATTCCACCAATATCTATTTTTTCAATACATGCTGATTCTGAAGCTCCTGAGGCAACTGTTTTTTCAAATGGATATAGATCAACAATAACTAAGTCTATTTGAGGGATGTTATACTCTTGCATCTGTTGAACATCACTTTCATTGTCTTGACGATTTAATATACCACCGAATATTTTTGGATGTAATGTTTTTACCCTTCCGCCTAAAATCGAAGGATAGGAGGTAATGTCTTCTACAGGTATCACAGGTATTCCTAAACTTTTAATAAAATCCTCTGTCCCGCCAGTGGAGTAAATGGTTACGTTTTGTTCCTGTAATTTTCTTACAATTGGTTCCAATCTGTCTTTTGAAAATACAGAAATTAACGCCGATTGAATGGTTTTTGAAGTGTTCATTTGAAGAGTTGTGTTTAAGTTGCAAAAATAGTTTTTTTATTAGGTTTTTGAATAAAAAATTTAGAATTTTACCAAACATATATTCCTAAATTATGCTTGTATATATTCGATTATTAAAAGAGAGTTTTAGTTTTGCAATGAACGCTTTGCGAAACAATAAATTAAGGACACTACTCTCTTTGTTGGGCGTGACAATTGGGATTTTTTCTATAATTGCCGTTTTGGCTGCAGTAGATTCTTTAGATAGAAAAATAAAAAATGAATTGTCTAGTTTGGATAAGAATACTATTTATTTGTTTCGATATTCTTTTGGTCCTTCGGATATTCCTCAATGGAAACGAGAGCAATTTCCAAATATTAAATACGATGAATACGAATACCTTAAAAACAATGTGAACCATACGGATCAAATGTGTTTTCAATTATTTACAGGTCAACAATCAATAAAATCAGATGATAAAACAGTAACCGGAGTAAGCTGTGTGCCAGTTTCCCATGAATTTATTGATATTCAAGGACTAGAATTTACAAGGGGACGGTTTTATAATGAAGCCGAATCCAATTCAGGAGTTCCCTTAGTTGTTTTAGGATATGAAATCGCAGAAGGGCTTTTTGAAGACAGTGACCCGATAGGCAAAAGAGTCCGTTTATATGGTCAGAAATTTACGGTTATTGGCGTTTTAAAAAAACAAGGAGCTTCAATGTTTGGAGAGAATAACGATACAACAGTTTATTTGCCAGTAAATTTTATTCGTCGCTTGTATGGCGACAATACCAATTTAATGACGCCTGTAATTTTAATAAAACCTGAAAAAGGAGTTGACATGGGCGCCTATAAAGCAGAGCTTACTCAAAAATTAAGGACGTATCGCGGTGTCAAAACGGGCGAAATAGACAACTTTTTTATTAATGTCCTTTCAGGGTTTACAGATTTAATTGATGGGTTTATTTCCAATATGAAGTTAGGCGGATGGTTTATTAGTCTTTTTTCCTTACTGGTTGGTGGTTTTGGGATTGCAAATATTATGTTTGTATCCGTTAAAGAGCGAACCAACCTAATTGGAATTCAAAAGTCTTTAGGTGCTAAAAATAAATTTATCCTATTTCAATTCTTATTCGAAGCAATCATTCTTTCTGTGATTGGAGGAATTATTGGGCTGTTTTTAGTTTGGATTATTGCACTGATATTAACAAATGTGCTAGATTTTGAATTTATTTTAGGAGCCAATAATATTTTACTCGGTACCAGTTTAGCGGCTTCAATAGGACTAATATCAGGAATTTTGCCTGCAATTTCAGCCTCTAAATTAGATCCAGTTGAAGCAATTCGGACCGGGATGTAAAAGAACGATTATTTATAAATTGAAAATCAATTGTTATTAAGTTGAAAAAACAAATCATTAGTATCGTATTCCTTTTTATTTTAATAGTCCCCGCTATTGCAACCTATTCTTGGTTACAGCAAAAAAAACGGGCTGTTAAAAAAGAAGTAAAACAAGAAATGATTGCAGGAATAGATAAAAGCGAACTTGTTTTTTTTAAATTTTCAAAAGTTGAATTAAATAGCAAACTCCGCTGGGAACACCACAAGGAATTTGAATACAATCATCAAATGTATGACGTTGTAACGCGAATTACAGAAAAAGATTCGGTGCTGCTATGGTGCTGGTGGGATTCTAAAGAAACTAAATTAAATATACAATTACAACAACTTCTCGAAGTAGCTTTCAACAATGATTCAACCACAAAAGAAAAACAGAATCAGATCATAATTTTCTATAAAGGACTCTATTATCAACCTCTTTTTTCGTGGTTACCAATAGGTGACACAAATAAAACGATACTAATTTTTTCAAAAATAATAAGATACAGGAATGTATTTTCCCAAATTAATTCTCCTCCTCCAGAGTTTGTATAATTAATAAAACGACTATTAATTTATTAATAAATAAGACCTTTTGAACGAATTGGTCAAAGCTTTATTGATTCCAAACGAAATAAAAATAATGAAACAACAAAGTTTATTTTTAGCATTATTAGTGCCAATTATTGGATGGGCACAAACACAAAAAGACACACTAGTCACCGAATTAAATGAAATTATTGTATCTACTAAAATTCCAAAAAATTATCAAAAACTACCTAATCAAGTGGAGGTAATTTCTGCAAAACAAATTGAATTTCAAAATTTTCAAAGCACAGCAGAATTACTTTCTAATTCAGGTTCGTTATTTGTGCAAAAATCCCAACAAGGAGCCGGAAGTCCATCGATTAGAGGTTTAGAGGCAAGTAGAGTTTTGCTTTTAGTGGATGGGGTTCGGATGAATAATTTAATTTTTAGATCGGGTCATTTGCAAAATATTATCACTGTAGACGAGAGTATTCTCGACAATGTAGGGATATTTTACGGACCCTCCTCTTCATTATTCGGTAGCGATGCTCTTGGCGGAGCTGTTGCCATGACCACTAAGAGAGCCAAGTTTTTTTCAGAAACACAAAGAAAATTTTCGGGTTCGGTTTCCACAAGAACCAGCACCTCAAACAATGAAAAAGCGGGTACATTGTTGTTGAATTTTGCCGCTTCAAATTTTGCCGCTTTGACCTCTTTTGCCTACAATGATTTTGATGATTTAAAAATGGGTAAAAAGAAAAATCATAATGGAGATTTTTTTGGTGAGCTTCCGTTTTATGTCGCAACTATTGAAGGAGTTGATCAGTTAGTTCCTAACGGAAATAAATACCTTCAGAAAAATTCGGGTTTTAAGCAGTATAATTTCATGCAGAAATTTGCTTTTAAAACAGAAAATGGCGTCGAACATGGGTTGAATTTTCAATTTTCAACCTCATCCAATGTTCCTAGATACGATAGATTAACGGATCCTTCAAGCAGTACAGGATTAAAAAATGCGGTTTGGTATTATGGGCCACAGCAACGTCTTTTAGCTATTTATTCCTTATCAAAAAATAAGGCTTTTTTAGGAAGTGACGTGAAAGTAAACGTTGCATTTCAGAATGTGAAAGAAAGTCGGCACAATAGAAGATTTGGGAATTATAATTTACAAAATAGAGAAGAAGAGGTTGCCATGTATTCTTTCTCTGTGGATCTCAAAAAAAAATTCAAGGAAAGTGAATTGTTTTACGGATTTGAAACCTATTATGAAACCCTCATATCGAGTGCGTACAGTTTAAATTTGGCTTCAGGATTACAATCAAATTTAGATACTCGATATCCAAATGGGCATAACTCAATGTACCGAAATGATTTTTATATTTCATATAATTCTAACCTAACAAAAAACACTTTTTTTAATGCTGGGGGCAGAATTGGATTCACCGCTCTAAAAAGTACAATTCGGGAAGATGCTTTTTTTCAATTACCCTTTGAAAGTATTTCTCAAGGAAATTTGACGTATAGCGGTTCGTTAGGAATCGTTCATAGTGCTTCAGATGAGGTTTTGTTTAAATTGAATTTTTCCAGTGGATTTAGGGTTCCAAATATCGACGATTTGGCTAAAATATTCGAATCAGTTCCGGGTACTTTGATTGTTCCAAATGACAAATTAATACCTGAAAAAACTATTACTGCTGACTTTGGATTGGTTGTTGCCTCAAAATCTAAAAAGTTTAAATTAGAGAATACGTATTTCTATACGCGATTTTTTGATGTAATTGTAACTGCTCCATTCGTGTATAATGGTTCTAACACTTTTAATTATGATGGCACTACAAGCTCAGTTTTTGCGAATCAAAATAAAGCTAAAGCTTATATTACGGGTTTATCAACTCTAGTAAAATTCGCTATTAGTGACCATCTAGAGATGAATGCTAGTTTTAATTATACATTTGGTAATAGTTTAGAAAACGGAAATCAAACGCCTTTAGATCATATTTCTCCTTATTTTGGAAAAATGGGATTTGCATTTTCTAATAAAAAAATTCAATTAGAGACGTACCTTTTGTATAATGGAAAAAAGCCTTTAGACAGGTATTCAACCAGTGGGGAGGATAATTTGGTTTATGCACCAGCAACAGGAATGCCAGCCTGGGAAACATATAATTTTAAAGCCGCCTATTCAGTAGTTGAAGTGGGTACGATTTATTTTGGAGTTGAAAACATTTTAGATACCCAATATCGAACTTTTTCTTCAGGAATTAATTCACCCGGTCGAAATGTGTATGGAGGGATAAGGTACAAGTTCTAATCAATAAAAAAAATCCCGTTAGATGTCTAACGGGATTTTCAACTATCGTATGTTTTGATTTTGAATCAAATCAAGGTATAAATTTATCTTGTCTTTCAGTTCTTTTCTTGGAGTAATAAAATCTAAAAAACCATGTTCTAATAAAAACTCGGAAGTTTGAAATCCGTCTGGTAAATCTTTTCCAGTCGTGTCTCTAACTACTCGTGGTCCTGCAAATCCAATTAGTGCTCCAGGCTCTGCAATATTAATATCGCCTAACATAGCATAAGAAGCGGTTGTTCCTCCCGTTGTCGGGTCTGTACATAATGAAATATAAGGGATTCCAGCATCAGCCAATTGAGCTAATTTTGCAGAAGTTTTTGCCAATTGCATGAGCGAATAAGCAGCCTCCATCATTCTTGCTCCGCCTGATTTTGATATCATCACAAACGGTATTTTGTTCTTTATTGAATAGTCAATTCCGCGGGCAATTTTTTCACCCACAACAGCACCCATTGAACCACCTATGAAGGCAAAATCCATACAGCAAACGACCAAGTCTTTTCCTTTAGATTTCCCAACTCCAGTTCGAACCGCATCTTTCAATTTGGTTTTTTCCATGGCGTCTTTCAATCGGTCAGCATATTTTTTCGTATCAACAAAATTCAAGGTGTCTTTTGACGTCATTTTAGCATTTAGTTCCTTGAACTCATTAGCGTCAAATAATATTTCAAAATATTCTTTACTGCCAATTCTTACGTGAAAACCATCTTCTGGACTTACCCAAAGATTTCTAGCTAATTCATCAGCATCAATAATTTTGCCTGTTGGAGATTTATACCACAATCCTTTTGGAACATCTTTTTTGTCTTCGGTTGCGGTGGTAATTCCTTTTTCTGTTCGTTTAAACCAAGCCATAATTCATTTTTTTGTTAATGGTTGATGGTTGTTGGTTGATGGTAATCGGAATGAACCGACAACTAACAACCGACAACTATAAAGTGTTCACGTTATTCAAATCTGCAAAAGCTTGTTCTAACCGTGTGTTGAATGTTAATTCACCTTCACGTACCCATTTTCTTGGGTCGTAATATTTTTTATTTGGTTGTTCAGCGCCTTCGGGATTTCCAATTTGAGTTTTTAAATAATCAATATGATTTATCATGTAATCACGAACTCCTTCGGTAAAGGCAAATTGCAAATCCGTATCAATATTCATTTTGATTACTCCATAACCAATAGCTTCTCTAATCTCTTCACCAGTAGAACCAGAGCCACCATGAAAAACAAAATCAACTGGATTTTTCCCTGTATTGAATTTTTGTTGAACGAATTCTTGTGAATTTTTTAAAATTTTTGGAGTCAATTTTACATTCCCTGGTTTATAAACTCCATGAACATTACCAAAAGCTGCAGCAATTGTAAATCGCGGACTTACCTTCAATAATTCTTCATAAGCATAGGCCACTTCTTCCGGTTGAGTATATAATTTAGAACTATCCACATCAGAATTATCTACTCCATCTTCTTCACCGCCAGTAATTCCTAATTCAATTTCTAATGTCATTCCCATTTTACTCATTCGAGCTAAATAGTTTTTACAGATTTCAATATTTTCTTCAATTGGTTCTTCCGATAAATCAATCATGTGAGAGCTAAATAAAGGCTTTCCTGTTTCTGCAAAGTTTTTTTCACTAGCATCCAACAAACCATCAATCCAAGGAAGTAATTTTTTTGCACAATGATCGGTATGAAGAATAACAGTAGCTCCGTATGATTCAGCCAAAGTATGAATGTGTTTTGCTCCAGCGATTCCCCCTAATATTGCTGCTTTTTCATTTTCATTTTTAAGTCCTTTCCCTGCATTAAATATACATCCTCCATTAGAAAATTGAATAATTACAGGCGCATTTAATTTAGCCGCTGTTTCCAAAACTCCATTGATTGTGTTAGATCCAGTTACATTAATTGCGGGTAATGCGAATCCTTTTTCTTTGGCATAATTAAAAATTTCTTGTACTTGATCTCCAGTTGCAACACCAGGTTTAATGTTATGAGCCATTGTTTTTTTGTTTAAAATTTAAGGGTACAAATATAGTAATTTATAACGTTAGAAAGGATAATTAATTCCAATATTTACTACAGAATTTGCGAAATTATAGTCTCTAAACCATTTTTTACCTTCCAGTTCTGCAGGGTTAAAGGTCTTAAAACCAAGGTCTAATCGAACCACAAAAAAACTAAAATCATAGCGAAATCCAAAACCAGAACCAACAGCAGTATTCTTTAGTGATTGTAGTCCTTTGAATACCGATTTTTCATCTGTGATATTGTCCAATACGTTCCAAATGTTTCCAGCGTCAACGAATATAGCTCCGTTTAGCGACCCGAAAAAATTAAACCTAAGTTCTGCGTTCAATGCTATTTTCAGGTTGGCTTCATTAAAGTCATTTAATGCTCCGCTAGAACCTGGACCTAAACCGTAGGATTGCCAACCACGATTGTCATTAGATCCACCAGCAAAGTAACTTTTAGAAAATGGAATATTATCAGAATTACCATACGGAATGGCTATTCCTGCAAATCCTCTTATCGCTAAAACTCTTTTTCTTGTTAAATCCCAATGCTTAATATATTCTAATTCGGTCTTAATATATTGTGAGTATTCTAAATCGAAAAATGTAGTATTTCCAGATTGATTTTTTAACTGTTTAGAGGCTTGTGCCAATAAAGAAAGAAAATTCCCCGCAGATTCAATTTTTGTTCGAAATGTTTGAAAATCAGTATCAGCTAAGTCAGATTTGGTAGTCTTTGAATAGGAATAACTAGAAGAAAAAATGAGGTTGTTTTCTGTTAATCTAGTTCTTCGTTCTTCAATACTTTTAATGGTTTGAAAATCGGATGCACTAGGAAAAAGAGTTGCATTTGATCCTAATACGGATGAAATAAATCCATTGGTTCCGCTCTCTATAATTAATTCATTGTTTTCATTAAAGTAGGAAGTCGGCACGTTATAAACAGGGTTTTGGGCTATTGAATTTAATACTGAATACGACGAATTATATACATTAAAGTAATTTGCGGTATTAATGTTTTTCACGTATTGAACATTGAATAAGTCAAATTTTGAAGTCACATTTTTTCGAGGCGTCCACAAATAACTCATCGAACTTGTAAAATTTTCTTTGTCCAAGCCGATATTTTCCTGCTTGGCAAGTCCTAGGCTAAATACGGTTGAGGGAATCATGTTTTTTGGAATTATTTTTTCGGTTGGAAATGGGAAAAATAATCTCGGAAAATTTAATTTCATATCAAGCCCATATTCCGAAACATTAAAGAAATTATCTTTGGGATTAGCTAGGTTTTTTGAGGAGCCAATAGTTCCACGAGCAGCGATTTCTAATGTTTCAGCTCCTTTAAAAATATTACGTATTGAGAGTGAGGTGCTTCCGGCTATCCCAAAATCTTGAATGTTGGAATGGGTAAAATCTAAATTATAACCAAAACTAAATTTTTTCCTTGGTGTTAAATAAATTGAGGCAATTAAAGATTGTTCAGAACTATCATTTGGATCTAAAGTATATTGAATTGAAGGGTAATTAAAAACTCTTAAATTGCTAAGATAACGGGTTGTTAAAGTGGTGGCGTTGTCTGAAAAATAATTTCCCTTGTTAATAAATATCGCATCTGTAATTGCTTTTGGGCGGTATTTTAATTTTGATACGCTATATAAATTGAAATTATTATAGCTAGCACTATCGGCACTAATTATTTTGTTTTTGTTTAAAGAGTGATCGGTAAACACCTTGACTTGGCTAATTTTATATAGTTTGAAAGGTTCTAATTTTACGGAATCATTCTGTTTTATTGATTGATTTTGAATTATTAAATCAACGGAAGCTTTTTTGTTTTTTCCAATGGTGTCAATAGTATAGGTAATGTAATTTTGCTGAAAAAAGTACGCTCCATTGTTTCTAAAAATAGTTGTTACTCTATTTCTTTCGGATTCAAAATCTACTCTCTTATATTGTTTTCCAATTTTTATGGATGAGGCATTTTTAGTGATTTGATATAACGAATCTAAAACAGGTGTGTTAATAGTAGTTTTGATGGAGTCAATAATATAGGGAGCTCCTGTGGTGACAGCGTAGTTAATTTTAGCTTTTCTAGCAGATAATGTATCGATTGAATAAGCTGCTTTTACATCAAAAAATCCTTTTTCAAAATAATAAGATTGTAATCTTAGAACTGATTTTCTAGCACTTTTTTCATCCAAAACAACGGGGGCTTCTCCAGTTTTTTTTAATAATTCATGAATGCCAAAGTACCAGAAAGAACGACCCAAACGATCAACCTGTTTCTTAGAAATCCATTTTGAAAGTGCCTCGTATTTTTTTGGATTATTTTTCATTTTTAATTGAAAAAGTGAATCCGCATTTTGTTTAGCTAGATTAAACAAATTCAATCTCAATCGATATCCAAAGATAGAACTATTGGGTTTTTGGTACAATTGGTTAACCACCATTTCGTCTTTTTCAGTCTTCTCATTTATTTTAATTTCATTCTTTACCAATAGTTGTTTGTTAGCAGGAATTCGTTTTAATGAATTACATGCGGCAAGAAGTATTGCAATTAGAATAAATGCTGTTATTTTTGTGCTGGTGTTTCTCAATTGTTTGAAATATAAATTCAAAAGTACATTTTTTCTATGGTTAGTAAAAATCAAATCAAATTAATAACAAGTTTACAGCAAAAAAAATACAGAACCAACCACCAATTATTTTGTGCTGAAGGGGTAAAAGTAATTCAGGAGTTGTTGAGTTCTAATCTTGAATTAGAACACATTTATCATACAGAGTCTGTTTTTGATACTATTATTCCTGAAAAAAAATCTCTAATTACGGCTAGTGATCTTAGAAAGATGAGCTCATTGACTAATCAAAATAATTGTTTAGCATTATTTAAAATCCCAGTCTCAAAGCCCATTATTGAAGAAGGATTACTATTAGCGCTCGATGATGTTCGTGATCCTGGGAATTTCGGAACAATTATTCGATTAGCAGATTGGTTCGGAATTAAGCAAATAATTTGTTCAGAACAAACGGTTGACGTCTATAATCCTAAAGTAGTTCAGGCCACAATGGGTTCTTTGTCAAGAGTTTCCATTAATTATGTAGATTTGAATGAATACATTAGTAAAACTACTCTTCCCGTTTATGGAACTTTTATGGAAGGCAACACTATTTATCAAGAACCGCTTACTCAGGCAGGAATTATTGTGATGGGGAATGAGGGCAATGGGATTAATCCAATTCTAGAAAAAATAATTAAAAACCGACTAACCATTCCAAGATTTGGCGACTTTAATCAAACTGAAAGTCTAAATGTAGCTACTGCCACCGCCATAATATTAAGTGAATTTAGAAGAAGAGATAATGTTGTTTATTAGTGAAAAGTAAAATTAATTAGGATGGCCCTCGTTTTCATGGATTCGATGTTTGAAGTCCATGGACTATTCAAGTCAGCATCGCGAATAAGTTCATCTCCTAATCCAAAAACACCTCTTATTGAGGGTGAAAATTTGAAATACTCCAAGTATAAATCAATTCCAAAACCAATTTCATAATTGTTTGTCCAACGTTTCATTCGGAATCGTTGCTGGGCATTGTCATCTTTCGAATTCGAATTACTGCCCAAGTTTAGTGAGGCTGAAGCACCGCCAACGAGAAATGGTCTGATGTTTCCGGTTCTCAAAGCTGAATATTTCAGGAGCAGTGGAAAGTGAATATAGGTCGATTTTACTTCGCGGTAAGAATCCAATTCGCTTGTAAAATTTGGAAAATTAAGGTTCCTTTGTGTATAATATAACCCTGGTTCAAAACGTAAATTGAGGTATTCATGAAGTCGTAAATCACCAACTAGTCCTACATTAAATCCTATGGTTCGATCAGCTAAAATATCTTTTTGAACGGGAGTTTTATAATTTGTTTTAAAATCAAACGAATTGAAGCCCAGAAAATAGCCCCAATACAATTTTGACTTATCAAAATTCTCTAGATTGACAATTGGGTTTTTGCTGAACATGCTATTTTGACTCTGCATTTGCAGGGCGAATAGTAGTATAATAATGATGAAACCTTTTTTCATACTTTTATTGATGGATTGACAATTAGTGTGCTTTTGAAGCAGAATAAATAGTAGCAACTCCAAATGTTTGTGGCATTGCTTCCACACTAATAAACCCAACTTTTCGTAAAATATTGTTTAATGCCTCTCCGTAGGGGAAAACTGAGGCTGATTCTGATAAATATTCGTAAGCGGCATTGTCTCTTGAAAACAACCTACCGATTAATGGAAGTAAGTACTTTGAATACAATTGATATCCTTGTTTATATGGAGTTTTCTCTGGAACAGATGTTTCTAATATTACAAAAATACCGCCTGGTTTTAAAACACGTAGAATTTCGTGAAGGCCTTTTACTAGGGTTTCAAAATTTCGAACCCCAAATGCAACCGTAATTGCGTCAAATGAATTGTCTTCAAAAGGCATGTTTTCAGAATCGGCCAAAATCATTTCAATTTTCTCGGAAAGATTTTTTTCACTAATTTTTTTTCTACCCACGTCAAGCATTCCTGCAGAAATATCCAAGCCAATAATTTTCTCGGCGGATGTTGTGGTCATTAGTAAAGCCAAATCACCAGTTCCTGTAGCAATATCAAGAATTGTTTTTGGATGAGTTTGAGCAACTAATTGAACTACTTTTTTTCGCCATGAAACATCAATACCAAAAGAAATTACACGGTTGAGACCGTCATAATTACCCGAAATCGTATCAAACATTTGGGCAACTTGTTCTTTTTTTCCTAATGTGGAATCTTTATAAGGAGTTATTTGCTGACGCATAAATTATTTTTGGCAAAGGTAAATTAGATTTTTGATATAAAAAGAAATCTATTTTCTTATTTTTTTACAAATGATTGAAACGTGAAATCAAACGCATGTTTTTCATCTTTTGGGTGAAATTCAGCAGTTTTTAATTGCCATTCTTCTAACGAAAATTCGGGAAAAAAAGCATCTCCTTCAGCAATTGTGTGTACCCGAGTAAGTTCAATAGTTGTAGCAAATGGTAAGCCTAAGTTATAAATTTCACCACCACCAATAATAAAAATAGGTTCGTTTTTTGGACAAACGGCTATTGCTTTTTCCATACTATCAACAATAATGCAAGAGTCTGCTTTGTAATTAGTTTGTCGAGAAATAATAACATGTGTTCGATTGGGCAGTGGTTTTGGAAAACTTTCAAAGGTTTTTCTTCCCATAATAATGTGATGACCCGAAGTAAGTTCCTTAAATCGTTTGAAATCATCAGGGAGATGCCAAATTAATTGATTGTTTTTCCCTAATGTATTATTTTCTGCAGCAGCAGCAATTAGTACGATCATGTTTTTTGGTTGTTTATGGTAAACTAATTTCATTTTGCTTCAAACTAATTGATCGCAATTGGTTAGTAAAAAATATAAATATAAATTGGAATTATTAAATACTAATTGGAAATAGCAGGGGTAAATTTACAAAAATTCAAGGGATAATGAATGTAATTTAATATCAAATTTTCATACTTGATTCTCTTGGGACTACTTTTGTATCTAATTCAATGGTGCGAACTTTAAAAGGAAATCCTTCCTTTCTGGAGTTCATTTCTTCTAACAATAAATCAAAGGCAACCACCCCCATCTCAAAACTCGGTTGATGAACGCTACTCAATTTTGGGGTAATTACTTTCGACATGAACCAATCACTAAATCCGATTACCGCTATGTCCTTAGGTACATTTATTTTCTTTTCATTAAAGTAAGTTAAAACGCCAACGGCTACCAAATCTGTAATAACGAAAACTCCATCAACGTCTGGATGTTCTTCAATTATTTTTTTGGCAAAAAACAACCCTTCATCAAAGGTTACATTTTTACAGGTATAAACTAAACTAGAATCAAATGATATTCCATTTTTTTCTAAAGCTTTTTTGTATCCAATAAATCGGTCAATTGCATTTTGAGGATTTACAGGACCACGAATGTGAGCAATTTTTCTACATCCCTTATCAATTAGATGTTGGACAGCTTCCATTGCAGCTTTTTGGTCATTAATAACAACTTTTGAACTTGGAATCAATTTGGAGATTTTATCAAACTGAACAAAAGGAATTCCTCTGTGAATAATTTCTTTTAAATGCTCGTCATCATTTGATTCGTTGGAAAGCGACATTACAATTCCGTCGACTCTTTTAGAAAGTAACAATGCAACTTGCTTTTTTTCCAATTCTACCGATTCGTTAGATTGTAGAATAATAACGAGATAGCCATTTTTTTCTGCTTCAGCAATAATTCCATTAACTACATTTGAAAAAAAATGGTGGACCACCTCGGGTATAATTAATCCAATTGTTTTAGATTCTTTTGTTCTTAAATTTACGGCGAAACTATTTGGAGTATATTGAAGCTGTCCTGCCAATTGGAGAACTTTCTCTTTAGTTGTGGGACTAACGTCAGGATAATTTTTTAATGCTTTAGACACTGTAGTGATTGAAATCCCAAGTGTTTCGGCAATTTGTTTCAAAGTAGTTTCTTTCATATCACAAATATCATAAAAAAAATGTAAAAATACCGAAAACGTTTTCGGTATTGTCGAAAACGTTTTCGTTTACAATTCATATAAATACAAAGTAAATAAAATTAAATTCGTAGAAAATTAGTAATAATTAATCAAACAATTAAACCAATGAAAAAAAGTACTTTAATGAAAAACTTTGGATTATTGACAGTAGTACTGTTATCCAATTCAGTTTTTTCACAAAATGAAACAAAAGTGGTTCAAGATACCACTAAAACAAATGCTTTAGAAGAGGTATTTGTTACTGGTGTAGTCAACCCAAAAACAAAAATCAAGTCAAGTGTCTCAATTACAACATTAGGTGTAAAACAAATTGAGCAATCTGCACCACGTTCTACGGCTGAAATTTTTAGAACAATTCCTGGTATTCGCTCAGAATCAACAGGTGGCGAAGGTAATGCGAATATTGCAGTTCGTGGAGTTCCAATTTCTTCTGGCGGATCTAAATATTTACAACTTCAAGAAGACGGGCTTCCGGTTCTTTTGTTTGGAGATATTGCCTTTGCAACGGCTGATATCTTTACTAGATTTGACGGAAATGTATCTAGAGTAGAAGCCATTCGTGGGGGATCTGCTTCGATTTTAACTTCTAATTCTCCTGGTGGAATTATTAACTTTATTAGTAAAAATGGTAAAGTTGAAGGCGGATCTATGAGTTCAAGTTTTGGTTTAGACTATAATAATTTCAGAACTGATTTAGAATATGGAGCCAAAATTGGAAACGGATTGTATTTTCACGCAGGAGGTTTTTATAGAGCTGGTGAAGGAGTAAGAAATACTGGTTTCACAGCTAATAACGGTGGACAAGTTAAATTTAATATTACCAAAGAATTTGACAATGGAAAAGTAACTGTTTATGCTAAATTCTTAAACGATAGAGCAGCAGCTTATATGCCAATGCCAGTTCAGGTTTCTGGAACTAATTCAAATCCAACATGGGGCAATGTTCCTGGTTTCAATGCAACAAAAGGGTCGTTACATTCAGTTTTCTTATCTCAAAATGTTGGCTTAGGTCCTGACGGTCAGTTAAGAAGAGAGAGTGTGTCTGACGGTATGAATCCAATTTCTAAATCGGTAGGGGTTAGTGCTTCTTTTGATTTAGCAGACGGTTGGAAAATTACTGAAAACGGGCGTTATAGTTCAAACAATGGTGGATTTATAGCTCCTTTCCCAGCTCAAGTTGGTACTGCAGCATCCATTGCTTCTTCTTTTGGAGCGGGTTCTACTTTAACATATGCAAATTCAGGATCAGCTTTCAACAATCCAAATGGATTAGTAGCTAGAATCCATATGTTTGATACTCAGTTAAATGATTTCAATAACTTTATGAATGATTTAAAAATTTCTAAAAAGTTTGATAAAATTGGAGTTACTGTAGGATATTTCAAATCAATGCAAAATATTTCTATGTCTTGGTTATGGAATTCTTACTTACAAGAAGTTTCTGATTCAGATCCACGTTTAATTAATGTGACGAACGCTTCTGGAACTTTATTGTCTGATAATGGATTATACGCTTATGGTACTCCAGCTTGGGGTAATTTAGCTAGAAATTATGATACTCAATATAATGTTTCTGCACCGTATGCTAACGTTACTTTTGAAGCCAATGATAAGCTTTCATTTGAAGGGGGAATTCGTTTTGACTTAGGTAAAGTAACGGGTTCATTTGCAGGTGGAACATCAAGAGCATATGACATAAATAACGACGGTGTAATTTCTGTTCCAGAGCAAAATGTATTTGCGGTAAACACTTCAAACTCAACTGCAGTGAATTATGACTATGATTATACTTCCTATACTGTTGGAGCTAATTATTTAGTAAATGATTCACAATCATTTTTTGCTAGACACAGTAAAGGAGCTGCCGCAAAAGCAGACCGTATATTATTTTCTGGATTGAATTATTTAGATGGTAATAAAATTAATGCATTAGACTTTTTAACTCAAACCGAGTTAGGATATAAGCAAAAATTCTCTAAAGGATATGTTTATGCTACTTTGTTTTCTGCAGTTACTGATGAACAAGGTGGATATGAAGCAACTTCAAATAGCATCATCAAAAACAATTATAAATCAATTGGTCTTGAAGTAGAATCTGCTTATGATGTAAACGATGATTTTAATATTAGAGGAGGTTTGACATATACTAAAGCCGAAATTACTTCAGGTGCTGATAAAGGAAATGATCCTAGAAGACAGCCAAAAGTAATGTATAACGTTATTCCTACTTATAAATTCTCAAAAACAAAATCAGTAGGATTAAGTTTCATTGGACAATCTAAAGCATTTGCACAAGACAGCAATCAACTAGTAATGAATGAATTTGTATTAATCAATGGATTTGTTGAATTTGGAATTACAAAAGGATTAGCATTAAACATTTCTGGAAATAACCTTTTAAATACTTTAGCAATTAGCGAAGTAGAAGAAGGAAGCATTACAGAAAACACTAATAATTATGTTAGAGCAAGACCATTTGCAGGAAGATCTCTTTCAATGGCTTTGACTTATAGATTCTAATATTTTTTTATTAACAATTCCTGTACTATTATTGTACAGGAATTGTTTTTTATTAATAGGTTTTATAAACTTTCTCAATGTCATTACAAAAAGTTAGGCTCAATTTTTGGCAGATTTGGAACATGAATTTTGGATTTTTTGGAATTCAATTCAGTTTTGGACTCCAACAAAGCAACATGAGTGCTATTTATAAGTATTTAGGAGCGGACGAAGCTAGTTTGCCAATGCTTTGGCTTGCTGGTCCAATAACAGGTTTAGTAATACAACCCATTATTGGAGCAATAAGTGATGGTACTTGGTCTCCAAAGTTTGGTCGAAGAAAACCTTTTTTTCTTATAGGAGCATTAGTTTCTAGTGCAGCATTAATTGCGATGCCTTTTTCAAATACTATTTTTATGGCAGCCAGTTTACTTTGGATATTGGATGCAGCTAATAATATTGCGATGGAACCCTATCGTGCTTTTGTGGCGGATAAATTGCCAAGTAAACAATTATCTATTGGATTTTTAATGCAAAGTTTTTTTACTGGATTAGGAAGTACATTGTCTAATTTTACTCCAGCAATTCTCGTTTCATTTGGCTTTTTAGCCATCACTGATAAAATGGAAAATGGAATTCCAACGTATACTTACTGGGCATTTTTTATTGGTTCAATTGCTGCAATTGTTTCTATTTTAGTTACGATTTTAGCCACAAAAGAATTTCCACCAACCGAAGAGGAATTGGCATTAATGACTTTAGAAAAAACAAAAGGAACCATTCTTTTTCGGGTGTTTAATGAAATCAAAAGTGCTTTTGTAGAAATGCCTTTAACGATGAAACAATTAATTCCGGTGAAGTTTTTTACTTGGTATGCAATGTTTTGTTATTGGCAATATATAACTGGGGCTTTGTCAATTTCAATTTTTAATACTTCTGATGCCAACACTACAGGTTATGCCGAAGCACAAATGTTAACAGGAAATCTCAATGGAACCTATAATATTGTTTGCTTCATAGTTGCGTTTGCACTACTTCCATTGGCCTACAAAATTGGCGCTAAAGGAGTACACTTTGTTTCGCTTTCATTAGGCGGAATTGGGTTGTTATTAATCCCGTTATTGAGTAATGAGAGTACCCTTTTTATGATGTGGAATCCATTTGGCAACTCAATAAAAATAAGCACAATATATTTGTTCTCATTTGGTTTAGGAATTGCCTGGGCATCGATGTTAGCCATGCCATACCAACTTTTAGCAGGTTCAATTCCGAAAGGAAAAATAGGGGTATATATGGGAATTTTTAATATGTTTATAGTGATTCCCATGATTATTCAAATTGTTACGATGCAGTATTTTGTTTTTGATTTATTAGGTAAAAATCCTGTAAACGTTATTCGGCTAGCTGGAATATTACTGATTTTGGGTGGGTTATTTACCCTTTTCATTTCTATAAAAAATAAAAACGAAGTTGTTGATTAATGGAGACTGCCACGTATAATAAAGCAATTCAATTACTGGAAAAGTGTTCAACTGTAGATGGCTTTCTCGCAAGTGCACAAGAAACGGCAAACTATAATAGAGTTTGGGCACGTGATGGGGTAATTTGTGGTCTTGCAGCATTGGCTTCAGGTAACGAAAATTTAATAGATTCATTCAAAAACACCCTTGATACTTTGGCTCAGCACCAACATAAAAACGGCACAATTCCGTCCAATGTTTTGGTGACTGGAAACGTAGCAGATGTAAGTTATGGAGGTTTAGCCGGACGTGTTGATGCAGTAACATGGTTTATTATTGGGGTTTGTCAGTATGCCCATTACAAAAAAGATGAAGCTATATTAGCGAAATATGAGTCTAATATAATAAAATGTTTATCCTTACTAGAAGCATGGGAATTTAATAACCAACATCTTATTTATGTCCCGCTCTCGGGTAATTGGGCAGATGAATACATTACAGATGGTTACGTTCTTTACGATCAATTATTGAGAATTTGGGCGTTGAGGGCTTATAATCATTTTAAAAAATGTGATGAGATAGATCAAAAAATCAATCAAATTGTGAGGCAAGTTGAGGTGAATTTTACACCAAATGATTGTTTGCCAAAATATCATGAAAGGGCATACACTGAATTACAGTTTAAGGGATACATGCCTTGTTCTTTTTCGCCTGCTGGATACAAGACTCAGTTAGATGCTTTTGCAAATTCACTTGCTTTAATTCTGAATATTGGATCCAATGATTTTCAAAATGAAATAATGAATTCTATTGAAAATATTGTGTTGGAAATGAAATTAGAACTAGTTCCAGCATTTTGGCCCCCAATCAGTGAGACCGACAAAGATTGGAATTTATTAAAAAATAATTGTAAGTACTCGTTTCGTAATTATCCGTATGAATTTCACAACGGAGGGAGCTGGCCAATGGTGAATGGTTTTTATGGATTGGCATTAATAATGAAAAACGAAAAAGAAAGAGCATCAACTATATTATCTGCAATTAACAGGGTGAATGTGGTAGAAGATTTTAGTTTTTTTGAAAATTTTAATACCAAAACAATGGAGCCAAATGGGGTCTCTTTTTGTGCGTGGAGTGCTGCGTCCACCATTTTTTTACATCAAAGCATAACTACTAATTTTAAATTTTTATATTAATTGAATACGGTAATAGATATAATTTGTGTAGGCGAAGTACTCATTGATTTAATAGGTCATGAGGTTGCTACAATTGAAAAAACTAAAAACTTTAGACGCTATTTAGGGGGATCTCCAACAAATGTGTCTGTATATGCTTCACGACTTGGATTAAAAGTTGCTCTCGTTGCTACACGTGGTAGAGACGGCTTGGGAGATTATATCTTCAATAAATTATTATCAAACAAGGTAGCAGTCTATTTTCTAAGACAA
>JBIHZQ010000036.1:0-18887 GCA_044231345.1 Flavobacterium sp. | reverse complement strand
GAAATTGACACGAATGGAACGTACATATTTGCCAATAAAAATTCTGAAAAAATTGTTGGATTTTCTTTAGAAGAAATTTACAAGAAAAATTGGTTAGAATTTATTCATCAAGACTATGTAAATGAAATTGCCGCTTTTTACGCTTCATTACCAGAAGACAAACTTAATTTCCCAATATGTGAATTTCCAGTAGTTACAAAAAATGGTGCTACTATTTGGTTGTCACAAAAAGTATCAATAAAACGTGATCATAATGGAAAAATAATTGGCTATTTTGTTATTGCAAGAGATATTACATTTATCAAAAATCATGAAATAAATGAGAGTTTAAGGCACCAAAAAAATGAAAATTATAGAACTTTATTGAATAAATTAACTACGACTAATTTTTCTAAATTTAATTCCATTGAAGAAAGCATCAATTACATTATTAGCAATACTTCTATCGCCACTGAAATTAACATTGTCAGTTACTGGGATTATAAAACAGACTATTTAGAATGTATTGATTTATTCAATTCAAAACAAAAAATGAATGCTCAGGGAATAAAAATTAACAGAATAGATTTTCCTACCTACTTCAAAGAAATTGAAAAGGGGGACCTTATCATTATTAATGAATTAAATAAAGAACATTCCATGTTCAAATTATGTAATTCCGTTTTTAAATTAACCTCGATGAAGTCCATACTAGATACTCCAGTATACATTAATGGAGAGTTAAAAGGAATTCTTTGTTTTGGAAATCTCGACACGATAAGAAATTGGGATGAATTAGATATTAATATTGCTAAATCTATTTCAGATATTGTAACTATTGCAATAGAAGCTTTACAAAGAAAAAAAACAGAGCAACTACTTGAAAATAAAAATAACTTATTGACGGTGATAAATAATATTACAGAAAAAATATTATTAAATAAAAATACGGATGAAATCTTAATGAAAACTATTCAATCCATCGGAAATGTAATAGAAATTGATACAATAAGTTTTTTTGATTCAAATACAAAGCAAAATACAATCAGTCAAAAACACATATGGAACAAGTCAACCAATCTGTTTTTGGAGAGAAAAAAAACATTGCAAAATTTAAAAGTAGAACTTTTTCCAATGCTTGGAGAAGTTTTAAAACGAAAAGCTTTCTCAACAACAATAAGTGATATAAAGTCTCCAATTATCAGAAAAACATTTAAACACTATAATTTAAAATCTATTTTACTGTTTCCAATTAATATAAAAAGTGAGCTGTTTGGGTTCATTCTATTTTCAAATTATACCTTCGAAAGAATTTGGACAACTGATAAAATTACAATTTTACAAACGTTTATCAATAATGTAGCTTTAGCTATTGAACGAAATAGCAACGAAAGGATATTAAATGAAAGTGAAGAGAAATTTAAATTTTTAGCAAATAATATCCCAGGGATAGTCTACTTGAATGATACTAATGATTTTATAAATAAAAAATTTATTAATGAACAAATCGAAAATTTAACAGGCTATCCTTTGGCTGAATTTCATGAAAAACGAATGTTGTTTTCCGATTTAATTCACCCTGAAGATCTAAAATTCGTGACTAATAAAACAGAAAAATTAATTAGAAAAGGAGAATTTATTCATTTAGTATACCGAATAATAAATAAAGACGGCGCAATAATTTGGATAGAAGAATTTGGAGACCAAATTAAAAACGAAAATGAAGCTCCCTTTATAGAAGGAATATTATTAAATATTACTGCAAAAAAAGAAGCAGAGACAGCCATAATTGAGAAAGAAATTGCTGAAGCTGCCAATCGAGCAAAAACTGAATTTTTAGCGAATATGAGTCATGAAATAAGAACTCCTCTAAATGGAATAATTGGATTTACAGATTTATTAACTAAATCTAAAATGACATCTTTGCAAAAACAATACATGCAAACTGTAAACGAATCTGCAACTACTCTAATGGAAATAATAAATGACATACTTGATTTTTCAAAAATTGAATCTGGGAACTTATATTTAGAAAATAAAAAAGTAAGTATTCGATCCCTATGCAAGGGAATAATTGCAATAATGCAGTTTGACATTTATCATAAAAAAATTGAATTAATTTTGGATATTGACCCAACTATTGACAAACAAATAGTAACTGATTCTTTTAGACTAAAACAGATTTTGATAAATTTATTAGGTAATGCTATTAAATTCACGGCTATTGGAAAAATAACTTTAAAAATAGAATTACTCTCAAAAGTAAATTCTGTTAGTAAACTCCGTTTTTCAGTCATAGACACTGGAGTTGGAATAAAAAAAGAAAATCAACAAAAAATATTCGATGCTTTTTCTCAAGAAGACGAATCAACTACAAGAAAATATGGCGGAACAGGTCTAGGATTGAGCATCTCCAACAAAATATTAAATTTAATGAACAGTCAATTAAATGTAATAAGTGAACAAAAAAAAGGAAGTACGTTTTATTTTGATGTTGCCTTTGAAAGTGTAAACAAAAAAGATCAAAAAAAACAAAAAGAATTAATTACTGTTGAACAATTAAACTCAAGCAGAAATGAAAATCCTATCATAATAATTGTTGAAGACAATCCAATTAATATGTTGTTAGCAAAAACCATACTCACTAAAAAATGTCCAAAAGCAACCCTATACGAATGTTTTAACGGATCAGAAGTAATAAAAATGTGTGAGGAAATGAATCCGAATTTGATTTTTATGGACATCCAAATGCCAATAATGAACGGATACGAGGCTACAGAAATTTTAAGAAAGCGAGAGAATACTCAATCAATTCCAATCATTGCATTAACTGCAGGAACCATTTTAGGTGAAAAGGAAAAATGTATTTTAAGCGGTATGAACGACTATTTAACCAAACCAATTGTACAAGAAAGCCTTTTTCAAATGATTGATAAATGGCTATAAATCAAAACCAATTTCGCCTTTTGAAATAATAAATCATACCCATCACAATAACAAATAATACTCCTAAAACAATAAAATAGCCATTCGGATTTTTTAATTCAGGCATGTTTTCAAAGTTCATCCCATAAATTCCCACAATAAATGTTAAGGGAATGAAAATGGCAGATACAATAGTGAGGGTTTTCATAATTTCATTCATCTTATGATTCTGTGATGAAAAAAAGAAACTATTAGCACTTTCTAAAGTAACCATATCGTCATCAATTTGGTCTAATAACTCCAAACTTTTTTGATGCAACCTAGAGAAAAAGCTATAATTTTCATGTTCAATAGCATTAAAAACATCATCGTCTTTAATGCTCTTTATAGAATATAAAGAATCCCGTAATGGAATTATAGAGCGTTTTAAAAAATTAAAATTATCCCGATGCTTTTCAATTTGCTCTAAAACTGCTGGATTAGAACTAATTTTTGATAAACTGATTAATTTCTCTACCTTATCTTCTTCGCCTTCAATGGTAATATAAAAATTTTCCATCACTGCATCAAGCAATAAATAAAGTAAATAATCGGCTTTTTTTGTACGAACAATACCCGAATGTGCTCGAATACGTTCCCTAATATGAGTGAAAAAGTCACTTCTCTTTTCTTGAAATGAAAGCAACATGCCGTCTTTTATTAAAAAGCTAATCTGTTCAACCGAAATAGTATCTGAATTTTCTACAGGTAAGAGCGATTTTATATTAAAAAACAAAATATCGTGCAACTCATCAATTTTTGTTCTTCTACTTGTGTTAAGAATATCGGTTAAAATATAAGTATCGATTGAAAAAAAAGTGCCTATCGATTGAATGATTTCAATATCGTTTAATCCATGAATATTAAGCCAATTAATTTTTTTTACATCTATACATTGTGGCAATTGTTTGACATTAAAATTTTCATATTCAGTAAGTTCAGTGTCATTGAAAATAAATAACTGCAATTCGGTTTGCTTGTTTTTATGTAGCCCAGTATATTCTAAATTAGTGGATTGAACCTTTCTCCCTTTTTTATATTTAATTTTTCTCACAATGTCTAATTTTGTATAAATTTATGAATAATTATTTTTTTCAACCTATTTTTACAAAAAATCCTTGAATGAAAATTCTAATATCAAATATTAAAGAACTTTTACAAGTCAGAGACCATACCATTCAAAAAGTATCTGGTAAGGAAATGTCTGTATTGCCAACCATAAAAAACGCATTTTTAATTATTGAAAACGATTTAATTATAGCGTTTGGACCCATGTCGGAATGTCCTAAAATACTTGTGGATAAAACCATTGATGCTACCAATAAAATTGTACTTCCTGCTTGGTGTGATAGCCATACTCATCTGGTGTATGCAGGTAATAGGGAGCAAGAATTTGTTGACCGAATTAATGGATTGTCCTACGAAGAAATTGCGAATCGAGGAGGCGGAATTCTTAATTCTGCTATAAAAATTAACGAAACTGATGAGGATGAAATTTATTCTCAATCAGAATTTCGACTAAAAGAAGTTATGTCGTTAGGTACTGGAGCAATTGAAATAAAATCAGGTTATGGACTCTCTGTTGAGGGCGAATTAAAAATGCTTAGAGTAATAAAAAAATTAGCTGCTAATTACAAAATTAGCATAAAAGCTACCTTTCTTGGCGCACATTCCTACCCTTTAGAATACCAATCAAATCATGAAGAATATTTAAATTTAATTTGTAACCAAATGATTCCATTAATAGCAAATGAAAATCTTGCTGAATTTATTGATGTATTTTGCGAAACTGGTTACTTTTCTGTTTCAGAAACGGAACGAATTATGAGCGTAGGAATCCAATATGGTCTTATTCCAAAAATCCATGTCAATCAATTTAATAGTATCGGTGGTATTGAGGCTGCCATAAAATATAAAGCACTAACAGTAGATCATCTTGAGGTAGCTACTTCCAATGATATTGATTTACTTCGAGTTTCAAACACTATGCCAGTAGCACTTCCTGCTTGTTCTTATTTTTTAAGCATTCCTTATACTCCAGCTCGTGAATTAATTAGTGCTGGATTGGCACTAGCAGTAGCATCAGACTTTAATCCTGGCTCTTCTCCTTCTGGAAATATGAACTTTGTAGTTGCTACTGCCTGCATAAAAATGAAAATGACTCCAGAAGAAGCAATTAATGCCGCGACAATAAATGGTGCTTTTGCAATGAATTTAGCTACTTCTCATGGAAGCATTACTGTGGGTAAAAAAGCAAACCTGATTATAACAAAACCATTGAGTTCGTATTACCAAATTCCCTATGCTTTTGGAAGTAATTTTATTGAAACGGTCTTTATTGATGGGAATCCAATAAACTAAAAGAACCTCTAAAGGTTCTTTTTTTACTAAATGTTCTCGTTAATAAACCTATTTTAAGGTGAAACTTGTTTTAGAAACTATTTCAGTTTTGTCAAAAATATTTACAAAATAAGTTCCTTTTGCAAATTCACTACCCGTTAAATCCTCATAAATATCTACCGACTTATTTTCGTATTTTACATTTGATATAAAACTATAAGTCAATGATTTATCCCCGAAATTTTCGGTTTTTTTATCACCTAAAACATTGTTTTTACTATCAATCACCTGAACATAATATTTTTTATCTCCCGATTTTGCAATGGCATTCTCTGCGATAGTAAAACTAATTTTAAGAACGTCAGCACGTCCCGCTTTATCTGTTTCAATTGTTTTACCAGAACTTCTAATTTTATAAGCTGCTGTTTTTAAATTTAATACATTCAATTTAGAACCTTTTTCGACCGTTTTTGATAACTCCTCGTTTTGCCCTACTAAAACTTCATTGTATTTTTTTGCTTCCCCTAAAACTACAACGGTACTGTCACGTTGAGTAGTTAAAGTGGTATTTTGATTCTTTAATACTTCATTTTCCTTCAACAAATTATTCATTTTCTCTTGCAAAGCAAAAAACTGCGATTTGTATTTTGCCATGGCTGCAGCATCTCCTTTAGATTTTTTTATAGCTACTAATAACTGTACCACTTTATCACGCTCTGCAGTTAATTCATCAGACATGGTAGTGTTTTCAGCAATGGCAGTGTCGTATTTTGATTTTAATTCTTCCAAATCTTGAATCACAGTTGCTTTTTCACTTTTTGTAGTATCCAAAAGGGTTTGTGTTTCATTCGCATCGGATGTAATTTTGTAAATATATACTAAACTAATCGCTAACAAAACTGCTAAAGCAATGCTAATTGCTTTTAGACCTGAATTACTTCTTTGATTTTCCATGGTGTCTATTTTAATTTTTTACTAAAATAATATTTAATTCTTAATAACGTAAGTTTATATAATTATATTATTTTTGAACCAAAAGAATTCGTTTATGGAAAAATTAATCCCTTTCACTAGTAGCGACTTAGCTAAAGTGACCAACTATCGAAGTGGGGAAATAAAATTTGGGGAAAAAATTCAAACGATTCCTAAAGGTGAAAATCTAATTACTCTTTTAACTTCCTGTGATGCTGCTTTTGTCTTATTCGGAATTCCAGAAGACATCGGTATTAGAGCAAATTCAGGCAGACCTGGCGCTGCATCAGCTTGGCAAAGTGCAATAAAAAGCATCGCTAATATTCAACATAATAAATTTTGTAAAGGAAGTCACCTATTAATAGCAGGACATCTGGATGTTACCGAGGAAATGGAAGCGGTAGAATCATTAGATTTTAATTCTATCAGCGACCGAAAAAAATTAAGCCAATTGGTTGAAAAAATTGACAAAGAAGTTTCTCACATTATTTTTACTATAGTAAAAGCGGGTAAAATCCCAATTATTATTGGTGGCGGACATAATAATTCTTACGGAAATATTAAAGGAACTGCCCTAGCAAAAGGAGTTCCAATAAACGCTATTAATTTTGATGCCCATTCTGATTTCAGAATTTTGGAAGGACGGCACAGCGGAAATGGATTTTCCTATGCCTTTGAAGAAGGTTTTTTGAAAAAATACTTCATTTTTGGGCTGCATGAAAATTATACTTCAAAGAGCGTATTAGACTCATTAAAAAAGCTCAATGAACGGGTTGATTATGTCACTTATGATGAAATTAATATCCGTAGAGAGAAAAAATTCGAAGAAATGATGAGTTTAAGTCTGGGTTTCATTGATGATACCTGTTTTGGAATTGAAATTGATCTGGATGCAATTCCTAATATTGCGAGTAGCGCCATGACTCCAAGCGGATTTTCAGTTGAACAATTAAGGCAATTTATTTCTTATTTTGGACAAAATAAAAACGCCACCTACCTACACATTTGTGAAGGAGCACCTGATTTAGATGAAGAAAAAAACAAACACTTAATTGGAAAACTTATTGGTTATTTAGTTACTGATTTTATGAAATCTAAATCTAGATTGGGAACATAAAATTTAATTTACAATGCTTTTTTATACAATTAAAGCTTAAAAACAAATAACCTATCTTTGCAAAGAATTTATATTATTGAATTCTTAATACCGATTATTTATGTTATTCGAAGATTTATCACTTTCTAAAAGTATTCAAAAAGCAGTTTTTGAAGAAGGTTATGTTGCAGCTACCCCAATTCAAGAACAAGCCATACCAATAATTTTATCTGGAAAAGACCTAATAGGTTGCGCACAAACTGGGACTGGAAAAACGGGTGCATTTGCAATTCCAATTATCCATCAGTTGCACAGAATTGTTGGTTCTTCCAAAAAAACAAAACAAATTAGAGCATTAGTGGTAACTCCAACACGTGAATTAGCAGTTCAAATTGGACAAAGTTTTGATACTTACGGAAAATATACAAACCTGACGCAACTCACTATTTTTGGGGGTGTTTCGCAAGTGCCACAAGTAGACGCGCTAAAAAAGGGAATAGACATTTTAATTGCTACTCCTGGAAGATTACTAGACTTACACAAACAAGGTTTTATCGATTTAGACCAATTACATGCTCTGGTTTTAGACGAAGCAGATCAAATGCTTGATATGGGTTTTGTCAATGACGTTAAAAAGATTGTCAAATTAACACCTAAAAACAGACAAACATTATTGTTCTCGGCAACTATGCCAATAGCAATTCGTGAATTAGCAGAAATGTTTTTAAACGACCCAGCTACCGTTACCGTATCTCCCGTTTCTTCTACTGCCGAAAATGTGACTCAACGAGTTTATTTTGTTGAAAAAACTGAAAAAAGAAACCTGCTTTACCACTTGATTAAAAATGAAAATTTAACCGACGTACTCGTATTTTCAAGAACAAAACATGGGGCAGATAATGTTGTAAAAGCACTGCGAAAAAATAATATACAAGCAGAAGCAATTCATGGAGATAAATCACAAAATGCCAGGCAACGTGTTTTGGACGCCTTTAAAAAGAAAGAAGTCGGCGTTTTAGTAGCAACTGATATTGCAGCAAGAGGAATCGACATTGATCAATTACCATTTGTAATCAACTTTGACTTACCAAATATTCCTGAGACCTACGTACACCGAATTGGAAGAACTGGAAGAGCAGGAAATGGAGGAATCGCAATCTCTTTTTGTAGTCAAGATGAACATCCCTACTGGAAAGACATTACTAAACTGATTAAAGTAGAAGTAAAAACAATAACTGATCATCCTTATCCATGGCATAGCGGAAGTCCAACAGCCACTCCGTCAAGTGAACCGTCCAAAAATTCAAACAGAAGTGGTGGCGCTCATAAATCACGAAAATCTGCCAATGCTAAACAGAATAAAAAAAGATGGTATTAAATACCGCTATCCTTACCAATAAAGAATTTCAATTTTATACACTTCATACCTAACTTATTGTATTTCAACGATTTGATAGTTAATTTTAATAGACAAATACTTTTATTTTTCTACTTTTGAGTAACATTATAAATCAATAAATACAAAAAATTATGGAAACATTAGTTAAAAGAGACGGACTCTTCCCGTCAGTGATTAACCGTTCAATGAATTCGCTTCTTGATGACTTCTTTACAAGGGATATTTTTGATTGGACCGATAGAAATTATTCGGCATTAGGAACTAATTTACCCTCGGCTAATCTTAGAGAAACTGACACAAAATTAGAAATTGACTTGGCTGCTCCAGGAATGAAAAAAGAAGACTTTAAAGTGGAAGTGGACAATAATTTATTGGTAATTTCTTGTGAAAAAGAAGAGCATAAGGAAGAAACTAGTAAAAAAGAAGATTACATCAGAAAAGAATTTAATTATCAATCTTTTTACCGTTCTTTTAGTCTGCCAGAGTATGTTGATGAAAACAAAATTGAAGCGACCTACAAAGATGGAATTCTTCATGTGACCATCAATAAAAAGGAAGGTGCAAAAAAAAGAGCAACTAAAACTATTTCCATCAAATAAAAATTTTTGTTTCCCATGAAAAGGAAACAAAATTAATTCTAATTTGTTTTGTGCTATTTCAGATTGGAATGAAAAACGCTAGCAATATTGCTAGCGTTTTTGTTTTAATTTCTAATTAATTTTCTGTACTTCAACCTTTTAGGAGTTAAATCACCTCCAAGTCGTTTTTTCTTGTTTTCTTCATAATCAGAGAAACATCCTTCAAAATAGTAAACCTCAGAATTACCTTCGAAAGCCAAAATATGGGTGCAAATTCGGTCCAAAAACCATCGGTCGTGCGAAATTACCACTGCACAACCTGCAAAATTTTCCAATCCTTCTTCTAAGGCACGAAGTGTATTAATATCCAAATCATTCGTTGGCTCATCTAATAACAATACGTTACCTTCCTCCTTCAGTGTCATTGCCAAATGCAACCTATTTCTTTCCCCACCTGACAGCATAGAAACTTTTTTATTTTGATCGCTTCCGCCAAAATTAAACCGACTTAAGTAAGCTCTCGAATTCACTTGTCTGCCACCCATCATTATTAATTCTTGACCGTCACAAAAGTTTTCCCAAATTGATTTGTCTGGATTAATATTCGAATGTGCTTGATCTACATAAGCTATTTTTACTGTTTCACCAATCGTGAATTCACCAGAATCAGGTTTTTCTTCCCCCATAATCATTCTAAAAATAGTAGATTTACCTGCACCATTTGGCCCAATAATACCTACAATTCCTGCTTGTGGCAAAGTAAAATTTAGATTGTCGTATAATAATTTATCACCAAATGCCTTTGCAACATTTTTTGCTTCAATTACATTAGTTCCTAATCGTGGACCATTAGGAATATAGATTTCTAAGTTTTCGTCTAATTGTTTTTGGTCTTCATTCAACAACTTATCATAGTTTTGCAAACGTGCTTTTTGTTTTGTTTGCCGACCTTTTGCTCCTTGACGAACCCAATCCAATTCGCGTTCTAACGTTTTTCTTCGTTTGGAAGCCACTTTTTCTTCTTGAGCCATTCTAGTTGATTTTTGATCCAACCAAGAAGAATAATTTCCTTTCCAAGGAATTCCTTCTCCTCTATCCAATTCTAAAATCCATCCAGCAACATTGTCAAGGAAATATCGATCGTGCGTTACTGCAATTACGGTTCCTGCATATTGAGCCAAATGTTGTTCTAACCAAAGTACGCTTTCAGCATCCAAATGGTTCGTGGGCTCATCTAAAAGTAATACATCGGGTTGCTGTAATAATAAACGACATAAAGCTACACGACGGCGCTCCCCACCCGACAAGTGCTTAATTGGTGTATCGCCCTCTGGAGTTCGTAAAGCATCCATGGCTATTTCTAATTTGGTATCAATCTCCCAAGCTCCCAAAGCGTCAATTTTGTCTTGTAAATCAGCCTGACGATCCATCAATTGTTGCATTTTATCAGCATCTTCATAGACTTCTGGCAAACCAAACATATCATTAATTTTGTTAAATTCATCCAAAACCAACATCGTCTCAGCCACACCTTCTCGGACAATTTCTATAACTGTTTTACTATCATCTAATTGTGGTTCTTGTTCTAAATAACCCACCGTATATCCAGGGGAAAAAACAACATCTCCTTGATAATTTTTATCAACCCCTGCAATAATCTTCAAAAGTGAAGATTTTCCAGAACCATTTAATCCTAAAATACCTATTTTTGCTCCATAAAAAAAGCTTAAATAAATATTCTTCAAGACTTGTTTATCACTGCTTGAGTAGGTTTTACTCAGTTTTTGCATTGAAAAAATCACTTTCTTATCGTCTGACATTATCTATAAATTTATGTTATACCCTTCCCTTTAAAGCATTAAAAACCCATGCGTTTGCTAAAAAACCAATTCCAACAGCCGCAAAACCCCAACCAGAAATTTCACTATATCTGAAAACTCCTAAGGCGATTAAAACCAAGCCCATAATGATCATTATCAAAGTGGCCCAACCTAAAATAGTATTTTTATTCATTCCCATTATTTGTAATTATAGTGGTGCAAATATCGAATAAATTTATGGCTAATTAAATATTTTGAAGAGCATTTCTCTCAAAAGATCAGAATGGGAAATACTACTAGACCCAACACCTTTATTTTTCAGGTCTAAATCACGAATTTCAGCAATGATTTGACTTACTTTTTTCATTGGATAATTGCGAATCGCAACATCGTATTCGTCTAGAAAATAGGGATTTATTCCAAGAACTGAAGCCACATTTTTAGGATTTCTATCCTTTAGTCCATGGTACTTCAATAATTGAATAAAATAATTAAAAAGTACTGCTGTTGTAACAATTAACGGATTTTCCTTTTGATTTTTAGCAAAATAATCAACTATTTGATAGGCTTTAAATTGATTTCGTTGTCCTATAGCTTTTCGCAATTCAAATATATTATAGTCCTTGCTGATGCCTATATTATCCTCTATTAGTTTAGGGGTAATTGCACCACCATTTGGTAAAACAAGCTGCAACTTTTCTAGCTCTTTACTTATTTTACTCAAATCAGACCCAAGAAATTCAACTAACATTGCAGCAGCTTTAGGTTCAATTGAATAATTTTTAGTTTTCAATAACTTTCGAATCCAATCACCAATCTGATTTTCATAAAGTTTTTTACTTTCAAAAATGACTCCTTTTTTAGACAATAATTTGGCGATTGTTTTTCGTTTGTCTAATGTTTTATACTTATAACAAAAAACCAATACCGTAGAAGGCATTGGATTTTCAACATAACTCTCCAATTTTTCAATAGAACGAATTAATTCTTGAGCTTCTTTGACGATGACCACTTGTTTTTCGGCCATCATAGGGTACCGTTTTGCAGTTGAAATTATCTCTTCAATAGTTACATCACGACCATACAATATCGATTGATTGAATCCTCTTTCTTCTTCGGTTAATATATTTTGTTCAATAAATTCAGATAACTTATCAATATAATAGGGTTCTTCGCCCATTAGAAAATAAATTGGGCTTATTTTACCATTTTTGATGTCGTTGACAATTTTACTTACTTCGTCCATTAATTATTAGGTGTATTTATAGTAGTAAGTTTTTGAATCTTAAAGAACATATACTTTAATACTTTAAACTTATTTTATACTTTTGTCTTATGCAGCAACTGAATTTTCCAGCCTATCAGTTTCGATTCAAAAATAGTGAAAATAAAGTCTCTATTTTTGATGTAATCAGAAAAAAATTTATCATTCTAACTCCCGAGGAATGGGTTCGTCAGCATGTAGTGAATTATTTACTGATTGATAAAAAATTTCCGATGTCCTATTTAAATGTTGAAAAAGTACTTCTAGTCAACAACTTAAGAAAAAGATACGATGCGGTAATTTATAATCCTGATGGTAGCATTTTCATTTTAGTCGAATGCAAGTCGCCGACTGTATCCATATCTCAAAGTACATTTGATCAAATTGCACGTTATAATATGACATTGAAAGCAGATTTTTTGATGGTGACTAACGGATTGAATCATTACTTTTGCAAAATGGATTTTGAAAATGAAAAATATGAATTTCTAAATTCTTTGCCTGATTACCAAAAAAAATAACTAATTAAATAGTAACTATTGGAAATAGCTGTTGTCGTTTTGAATTGGAATGGAAAGAAATTATTGGAACAATTTCTACCTTCACTTGTTGCTTTTTCTAAAGAAGCCACTGTTTATGTCATTGACAATGCTTCGACAGATGATTCTGTTGACTTCATTAAATCAAACTTTCCTTCGATAACTACCATCCTAAATGATTCTAATTACGGATTTGCAGAGGGCTATAATCGAGGGTTAAAAGGAATAAATGCAACTTTTTTTGCCTTGGTTAATACGGATGTTAAAGTTACCGAAAACTGGTTACAACCGCTAATTAAGATTTTTAATACCGAGCCCAATACGGCAATAATTCAGCCAAAAATTCTAGATTACAAACGGAAAAATTATTTCGAATATGCTGGAGCGGCAGGTGGATTCATTGATTCCTACGGTTTTCCATTTTGCAGAGGTCGAATATTTGATACCATTGAAAAAGACAATGGTCAGTATAATGATGATTGTGAAATTTTTTGGGCTTCGGGAGCTTGTCTAGTCATTCGAAGTGCTGTTTTTAATGAATTAAACGGATTTGATATCGATTTCTTTGCACATCAAGAAGAAATCGATTTATGTTGGCGTGCTTTTAACTTAGGTTACACCATTAAATACACTTCAAAATCTGTAGTTTATCATATTGGCGGGGCTACTTTAGAGAAAAGTAATCCTAGAAAAACCGAATTAAATTTTCGAAATTCACTTTTTATGCTTGTTAAAAATTTACCTAAAGAAAAACTTTATTTTTCCCTTTTCAAAAGAATGTTGTTTGATGGTGTTGCAGGTATTTACTTTTTATTTCAAGGGAAATTTAGTCATTTTATTGCGGTAATTAAAGCCCACATAGCATTTTATTGTCAATGGGGTTCGATGATGAAAAAAAGAACTGGAGTTAAAAATACCAATTACTATAAAATAAAAAGTGTTGTTTTTGCGTATTATATTAATAATGGCACTATTTTTGAAAAATTATTACGAAATAATTGCCCAAAACAATAAAAAATTTATTCATCAAATAACATACTTATGAGAAAATTAATTCTAACTGTAACGCTTCTTTCATTAGTGGTAACCTCTTGTGGTTCAAAAAAGAAAATTGCCGACCTAGAGAGTAAAAACAAAGAAGTTCAGGATTTATTAAATTCGTGTACTGTGAAATTGAACACTTGCTTAACAGAAAAAGAAGGACTCACCAATCAGGTTGATTTCTTAAAGAAGAATAATTCAGAGTTGTTGAACAACATGAATAACATGACCTCGCTTTCAGCAAAAGGTGCTCAAAATATTGAAAAAGCACTAGAATCTATCAAGGAGAAAGACCTGAAAATTACCAGAATGCAAGACGCGCTAACTCGAAAAGACAGTGTTACTTTAGCGTTAGTAACAAGCTTAAAAGGTTCTGTAGGAATTACTGATCCAGATATTGAAATCAATGTAGAAAAAGGAGTTGTTTTTATCTCGATAGCTGATAAATTGTTGTTTAAAAGCGGTAGTTATTTAGTAAGCGAGAAAGCAAAAGAAGTATTGGCAAAAGTAGCTAAAGTAATCAACAGCAAACCTGATTTTGAATGTATGGTAGAAGGTCATACCGACAACGTTCCTTTTATTGGAACATCTATATTACTGGATAACTGGGATTTAAGTGTAAAACGATCTACTGCGATTGTCCGGGTATTAACTAAAGATTTAAAAGTCAATCCAGCGCAATTAATTGCAGCAGGAAGAAGTGAATTTATTCCTTTAGTTCAAAATAATTCTTCTACGAACAGGTCAATAAATAGAAGAACTCGAATCGTTATTCTTCCAAAAATAGATCAGTTCTATGAAATGATTGAAAAAGAAATGAAGAAATAATAAAGTAAAAAAAACGCCTCCTATAAAGAGGCATTTTTTTGGCTTATAAAATATCTAAGCTACCTTTTCCTTCTCTTATAACCTCTGGTTCCTGACCTGACAAATCAATAACGGTAGATCCTATATTATCACCATAACCACCATCAATTACTACGTCTACACTGTTTTGCCATTTTTCAAAAATAAGTTCTGGATCAGTAGCATATTCTAAAATCACATCATCATCATGAATAGAAGTGGAAACAATTGGATTACCTAATTGGCGTACAATTTCTAGAGCAATTTCATTGTTTGGAACCCGGATTCCCACTGTGGTCTTCTTTCTAAAATCTTTTGGAAGGTTGGTGTTGCCTGGTAAAATAAACGTATAAGGCCCTGGCAAGGCTCTTTTTAAAATTTTAAAGGTTGCAGTATCAATTTGCTTTACATAATCTGATAGGTGACTCAAATCGGAACAAACAAATGAGAAATTGGATTTTTCTAACTTAACTCCTTTAATTTTGGCAATTCGCTCTAAAGCTCTAGAATTGGTTATATCACACCCTAGACCATAAACGGTATCTGTTGGATAAATTACCAAGCCTCCATTTTTCAATACGTCAACCACTTTCTTAATTGCCGCTTCATTGGGGTTTTTTTCGTATATTTTTATAAATTGTGCCATCTTATTTTTAGTTTTTTAGTTAAAATAGTTTTAATAACAACTTTAAACATTAAACTTTAAACATTTTTTTTACCCAATCACATCCAATTTAGCAAAACGTAGTAATAATTTCTTAATTCCGCCAACTTCAAACTTGATTTCTGCTTTTTTATCGGCACCCGCACCCTCTAAATTAATGATTTCTCCTCTTCCAAAACGTTCGTGCATTACACTATTTCCAATTGTCAGTTTGTTGTCAAATAAATTGGTTGTACCTGAAGGATTATTCGAATTAACCGGCTTTAACTTTCTGATATTTCCGGACTGTTCATCACCGTATTGCTTGGGTGGCGTTCCTCCTATTGGTTTTGCCAAACGCAATTTTGACTTATCTACATCACCAAATATATCAGAATCTATCATGGGTTTGTAACGATAATTATTTTCTTCTGGGGTTAAATATTCTAAATAACTTCCTTCAATTTCTTCAATAAAACGAGAAGGCTCACTGTCAGTCAATTTTCCCCAACGATAACGTGATTGTGCATAGGTTAAATAGGCTTGATGCTCCGCTCGAGTCAATGCCACATAAAACAACCGTCGTTCTTCTTCAAGCTCACTTCTAGTGCTCATACTCATCGCACTTGGAAACAAATCTTCTTCCATTCCAACCACAAAAACTGTTGGAAATTCTAGTCCTTTTGCCAAGTGAATGGTCATCAATGCTACTCTATCGTCGTCACCCGTGTCTTTATCTAAATCAGTAGCTAAAGCCACATCTTCCATAAATTCAGCCAAAGCACCACGAGCACCATCAATTTCTTTTTGACCTTCGGTAAAATCCTTTATTCCATTTAATAATTCCTCAATATTTTCAATTTTGGCAATTCCTTCAGGAGTACCGTCTTTTTTTAATTCTTGAACTAAACCCGTTTTCTTGGTAACATGATCAGCCAAATAAAAAGCATCTTGATTTTCATTAATGACTTGAAAACTATGAATCATGGTAACAAAATCTTGCAATTTAGCTTTGGTACCACTGTTTAATTTTAAATCAATTTTATCAATATTTTGCATGACTTCAAAAATCGATCGCTTATAATGATTGGCTGCAATAGTTAACTTTTCAACGGTAGTATCTCCAATTCCGCGTGCTGGATAATTAATAACCCTAATCAAAGCTTCTTCATCTTTAGGATTAATAACCAACCGTAAATAACACAAAACGTCTTTTATTTCTTTCCGTTGATAAAAGGACAGTCCACCATAAATTCGATAAGGAATGTCACGTTTTCGTAAGGCATCTTCCATCGCTCTAGATTGAGCATTAGTTCGATATAAAATAGCAAATTGACCATTATTCATTTGGTTTTGCATTTTTTGTTCCCATATTGTACTGGCAACAAAACGTCCTTCTTCTCCGTCAGTTAGACTTCGGTGTACTTTAATTTTGTTACCAAAATCGTTAGCCGTCCAAACCACTTTGTCTAATCTAGTTTTGTTTTTTTCGATGATGGAATTAGCAGCCTCGACTATGTTCTTTGTGGAACGATAATTTTGTTCTAATCGATAGGTTCGAACACCCTCATAATCCTTCTGAAAATTGAGAATGTTATTGATGTTTGCCCCACGAAAGGCATAAATGCTTTGTGCGTCATCTCCAACTACACAAATATTTTGAAATCGATCAGATAAAGCGCGAACGATTAAATATTGCGAATGATTGGTGTCTTGGTACTCATCGACTAATATGTAGCGAAAACGATCCTGATATTTAGCCAACACATCTGGAAACCGATTGAGTAATTCATTGGTTTTAAGCAACAAATCGTCAAAATCCATTGCGCCAGCTTTGAAACATCGTTCCACATAATTTTGATATATTTCTCCCAATCGTGGTTTTTTGGCCATAGCATCGGATTCTTGTAACTCTAAATTATTAAAATAGGCTTTGACCGTAATCAAACTATTTTTGTAAGAGGAAATGCGACTTAAAATTTGTTTAGGTTTATAAATGTCTTTATCCAATTGCATTTCCTTAATAATGGCCGACAAAAGGCGAACAGAGTCTTGGGTATCATAAATAGTGAAATTTGAAGGGTAGCCTAATTTGTCGGCTTCAGAACGAAGGATTCTTGCAAAAACTGAGTGAAATGTTCCCATCCAAAGATTCTTAGCTTCATTTGTACCTACAATATCAGCAATTCGACTCTTCATTTCTCTAGCGGCTTTATTGGTAAAAGTCAATGCCAAAATACTAAATGAATCTACACCCAGACTCATCAAATATGCAATTCGAACGGTAAGAACACGAGTTTTTCCAGACCCTGCGCCTGCAATAATTATCATAGGTCCGTCCTTTTGCAGAACGGGTTCTTGTTGTGCCTCGTTAAGTTGACTGATGTGTTTTTGCATTATACTATGGGAAAAATTGAAACACAAAAATACGGATAATTAGCGGAGTTTATGACTAGTTATAAGAAGAATTAATAAAAAATAGCGCCAAAAATTAAAACTTTATTTTGTTGTAAAAACGTCCAATGAAAACCTAATTAGCGTGCCAATAATTATTATTAAAAAAAACATGCGAATAAACTTGTTTCCTTTTTTAATGGCTAATTTAGCACCTAAATACCCCCCTAATGCATTGCAAACAGCCATTGGAATAGCAATCATCCAAATGATTTTTCCTTTCAATATGAATAAAAAAATGGAGCCGAAGTTAGTCGCTAAATTTACCATTTTAGCATTGGCAGAAGCTTGAAGAAAATCAAATCCTAAAATTGAAATGAAAGCAACCACCAAGAAACTTCCCGTTCCGGGCCCAATAAAACCGTCATAAAAACCAATGACAACGCTAATCAAAATGGCATTTCCAATGAGTTGTTTATTGGAGAGAGCAGTATTGGATTGTTGACCAAAATTTTTTTTAGTATAAGTATATAAAACCAAAAATGACAAGACAATAAGTAGCAAGGGTTTCATAAAATCATTACTAACAAAGTTCAATAATGCTGAACCCGCAAAGGCTGAAGGAATGGAAAAAAGCATCATTATAAGTACTAATTTCCAATTCATTTCGATTTTTTTCAAGTATAGAGTAGCGGCAAAAAAAGTACCGCTAAAAGAGGGGATTTTTAAACTTGCTATTACCGTTGAAACTGGAAGATTTGGCAGTAATATCAATCCCATGGGAGTTTGTATCAATCCGCCACCACCTACAATAGCATCTACAAAACCTGCTAGAAAAGCAACAAAACATAATAATAAAATAAGAGAAATGTCCATTATAAATTGACTATTGTTTCTAGCAAAACAAAATTAGAACTATTAATTTCTTATAATTTTTTCAGTCACGCGAATTGAATTTTCAAATTCAACTTGAAGTAAATAAATTCCTTTTGAAAAATTGGAAAGATTGATA
>JBIHZQ010000106.1:0-6273 GCA_044231345.1 Flavobacterium sp. | reverse complement strand
GTGAAGTGTTCGCTACTTCGTTTTTGGTAGGCTTTAAAAAATCTATTTTCTTCAAAAAAAGTTTGAGCATGATCTTCTGACTCCCAAATGCACATAAGAACATACGTTCCAAAATTAGGCACCGCACTAAACCCATTTTTCGCACCCGAACCCAACAATTTATAAAAAGTAAGTCCTGGAATTTTTTTTAACTTAGTGTGACCTAATTGCATTTGTGTGAAAGCCCACCATTTATTGGAAAATGTTTCTAATTTAAAAAAGGTACTCGTAGTTATTTGACTCATGGAATTAAACTATTAATTAAATTTTGATGCGCTATATCTAGTTATTTTTTTTTAAGTATTATTAGCTGTATTCCCATCGGGAGTGCTTTTTCAAAAATGAAAAATGGAAAACTGATGATTTTCAAAAATACCAGCAGCCAAAACTCTCCTTCCATAGAACTAGCCCAATTACTTTTCTTTTTCTCCATTTTGCCAAGCCACCATAAGGTAAATGCATCTAAGGTTCCAAATCTATTGTGTCTAACGACTGACCATTTATCTGATGGGAAAAGTTTTTGAAATCCTTTTTTTGAAAATAGCGTAAGATGTCTCGGACTATGCCAACCTTGCCAAAATTGCTTTTGCCTTTTAGCCGTAATGCTACAATAATCGGGAACTTCAATTATTAATTTCCCAGAAGGATTTAAAAATTGGTATAGTTTTTCAACGGTTTCTTGTAAATTATAATCGTGTTCAAGATAGTGCCAAAGCGTTATAACATCAAATTTATGATTTGGGTTAAAGTCAGCAATTGAACTTTTAATAAGGACAATAGTTTCATGATTTTTATTTTTCCAACCGTTATCAGAAAAATCAATTCCAGTGCAATTGGCCTGCAATTTTTTTTGAACAGCCTCTAAAAAACTTGGATTTCCACAGCCCACATCCAGTATAGAAAATGGTTTTGTTGTTGCATTATTTGCAACTACTTGCACTCTTTTTAAATCTAAATTTTCATGGCTTTTAGAAACAAATGACTTGTACTTTCCCCAAGCCTGAGCGCCTTTGTATGGAAGATAATTGTCGGTATAATATTCATTTAATTTAAGTTCTTGGACAGGATTTGTTAAAAATACACTTTCACAGGACTGGCATTTATTGAAAACATATTGCTCATTATTCAATTGGTGCATCAATGCATTGGTTGTTATATAATGAGTGCTTTGATTACTTTTACAAACGGGGCAATTAACTATTTTAATTTCATTCATTAATCTAAAAAAGGTTTTAATTTTAAGGACAACGTAAAGCTAAAAATATTTATTTTTACACTTCACAACTATGAAAGTAGTTGCACAAAATTACTGATTATAAATTTCTTACTACGGTATCTGATTGCCTTTTTTAAATCTTCTATATAATAAAAATGAAAACATCTTTTAATAAATTTCTTTACATCGGGTTTCTGATTTTAGGTTTGTACCAAGCTTTATTTTCGAAAGATTACATGCAAGCTGCAGCTTCATTTGGCATTGGATTGGCATTTGACCCATTCGATACAGAACAAAAATGGAACGACAGACCAAAATGGCAAAAAGCAATCTTAATCGTTCATCTTGTATTGGTTGCAGCCATGTTTGGCTTTGGAATTGGGCTGAACGATAAATAAGTTTTTCTTTAGGAAAATCAGGGGCAACTTTTATAATTTGTTCTGTTTTAAAAGTGACAAATAAAATGACTTTACAGCAATGTAAAGTTTTTTTATTGCCTAAAACCAAGAGTTTTAATAACCGCTTCTTTACAAATTACTTTCAAAATAAAAGTTATTTATATTTTTACTTGTTTATTAAAAGCAATAATTTACTTTTGGAATTAATTTTAATTTTAAAACTCAATTATGAAATTAGCCTTTTCTATCCTAATTGTTGCTCTTTCGTTTGTGGCTTGCAAACCAAAAGCTGACGCCAATGCAAATGAAGCATTTGAAAAAAATTCTAAAACTGTTTTGACCTACATTCAAGGGGTTCAAAACGAAAATGTAGATTACTCATCATTCTCAAAAGATTTTAAATCTTTAAATACATGGTTTGATGCAAAAGATTCTATTTCCCTAGAGAAATTTATTGAAGGAGACCGAAAAATGTTTGAAAAATTTAACTTTAAATTAATCGATTCTGTTCCTGTTTTTTTACCAGGAGTAAATCCATTAACAAAAGAAGTTGATGGATCGGTTCGATTGTATTCAACTTGGGAAGTTAGCACCCAAAAAACAGATTCTACCGAAGCAAAATCAGGCCTACTAAAAATGTATGAATCCTATGATTTTGATGCCGATGGAAAAATTAATTACCTACAAGCATACGGTGATTTTAACGGGTTATTAAACTATTTAACAACTAAAAATTAAAAAAATGAAAACAATATTCAAAACTATTAGTGCAATTATTTTAGTTGCATTTTCAACCCTTGCAATTGGACAAGAGGTTCCTTCTGCTGGAAAAGTATTTCAAGAAGGAAAAGACAAAGGGAAAACGTATGAGTTAGGAAATGATAAGGCTATGAATATAGTTTTAGAAAGCATGAAAGCATACAATTCAAATGATGCTAAGAAAGACTTATCGTTTTATTCTGATAAAATGGTTAAAGAAACCAGCGAATTTAGTACTAATTGGCACAAATCAATGAAGACATTGAATCAACAACCAATTGCAATGGTACCATTAAGAATTAAAGGTTCCAATGAAAATCTTGTGTTTTCAATATCTCAGGAAGACCGAGAATGGAATAATGGTTCCAAACAAAAACTTTACCTTTTTGAATTGTATACCATCAATAAAGCGGGCAAAATAAGTGACTTTTTACAATTTCAAAGTATTCCGTCTACCAATGAATTTGGATTGACAGATGGTGGTAAAATTTACTTAAAAGATGGTACGTCTACCTTTACGTTTTCTAATAGAGGCGAAGTTGCAACCATAGAAAAAATGGCTGCTGCATTCAATAAAATGGATGGAGAAGCCTATTCGGCCTTTTTTGAAGATTCGGTGGACTACTATCATTCAAATGGTGAATTTGAAAAAATAACTACTGCTGATTTGAAGAATTACTTTGCCAAATTAGAGTCTGTAAATTGGAAAATAAACGGAATACTCCCTTTTAAAATTACTGATACCGATCCTGTTTCAGGCATATTCGTTAGTGCGACTGCCAAATGGGTTTCAAAAAATGGAACCGTTGGAGAAAGAGAACAAATGCTACAATATACTTATGGTTTAAATGGCAAAATAAGTAAAGTAAATAGCTTTGGAAAAGACGTAAAACCCGTTTCAAAAGAAGCCAAATTATCCGCATTAAAAGTAGAAATTGCAGCTTTAGAAAAAACATGGGATACTTATTTTAACTCAGGAGATTTGGAAAGTTTGTTAACCCTATATGCAGATGATGCTGTAAGACTTCCCAGCAATCAAATGATTATTTCTGGAAAAGAAGCTATCAAAAAAGAAATGGAGGTTGAACAAACCAAATTAAAAAAGGGATATACTAATACCAGCGAAACTATCGATGTTTTTGGCGATGAGAATATGGTTACCGAAATCGGAAAAACAATTAGAAAAGACGCTTCAGGAAAAGTAAAAAGTACTGGAAAATATATAACTATTTGGAAAAAAATAAATGGCAAATTCGTAACCATAAGAGAAATGTGGAATGATGACACCAAATAATAATAAGACCTATTATTAATTCAAATAAAAAAGAGCAATCGTTAGGTTGCTCTTTTTTTATTCTTGACTTTGCATCAATTTTATTTGACTTTCTTCTATGTTACTTTGAAACTGATGGATAAACTCAAGATATCGTTCTCGTCTGGAAGTAATAAATAACTCTCGGTCATCAAAAATCTCAGTCTTAATTCCTTTTTGTGATTCATTTAGTATCGATTCTGACAAAGATTCAATGGAGAACAAATACAATTCAACTAAAAGTGGCAAAACACATATCCCCTTTCGAGTAGCAATATAGGTAGCACTTTTTTTGGTTCCCTTAGGATTAAATTTAATAATAAAACCCGATTCCATTAGATATTCTAAACGGTTGGTAAGAATATTACTTGCTATTTTCTCTTTAGATTCTGAAAACTCTTTGAAGGTAGATTTTCGGTGTAAAAGCATGTCCCTCAAAATCAATAAGGACCATTTGTCTCCAAATAAATCTATGGAAACGGCAATTGCGCAGGTAGATCTGAAATCAGTTTTTTTCATAGTTTGTCTTATTTAAATACGCAAATACTAATAAAAAAATCTTCTGTTTGAGTTTAAGTAGTTATTACAATTCTTATAAGTTCAGTAAAAATAGGGTAATTAATCTATAATTTTAAACGATTTAACAATTAATTATTAGTTGTTAATTAAAAGTAATTGTATATGTTTGTACTGCCTATATTAATACAACTTTTAACCCTAATTAAACCACTATGAAAAAAATCCTTTTAACTACAGTTGTTGTTACAGCGCTATTTGCATGCAAAAATACTTCAGAAAATAAAGCCAATTTTGATTTAGCAACTGCTAAAAAAGAAATAGAAGTGGCTAACACTAATTTATCAGTTGCATTAGCGAAAGGAGATTCAATTGCTGTTGGAAATGCTTATACTTTTGATGCCAAACTTTTATATGCCGATGCGCCAGCAGTAGAAGGTCGGGAAAAAATTCAATCTCAATGGGCGAAATCAATTACTATTGGAGCAAACCATTTAAAAATTACCACTTTAGAAGTTTGGGGTGATGAAAATGCAATAACCGAAGAAGGAATTTATGAATTCAAATCCAAAGAAGACAAATCTATAGCTGTTGGAAAATACATCGTAGTGTGGAAAAAGGAGGATGGAAAATGGAAATTACACAGGGACATGGCAAATTCTGATGTGCTAGTTCCAACAAAATAATTTACTAATTCTAATTCCTAATACAACTTTACGACAAGTTTTTAACGTGGAATTATTAATAAATATGCTTGAAAAACCAACAAAGTAACTAATGACAACTACTCCTTTTCACTTAATTAATTTTCATTGGGTAAAAAAACTAGTTTTGGTTATTTTGCTAGTAATGACCATTTCTTCCGTTTTTGCACAATACCCTCCTGAATTTAAAAACAGTATTTATGGCGCTAATGTTAAAGCAGGACATTATGCCACTATTAACGGGTTTAAAATGTATTATGAAACCTATGGAAAGGGAGAGCCATTATTGTTAATCCACGGAAATGGGGGTTCAATAAATAATTTTTCTGGGCAAATAGACTATTTCGCAAAAAAATACAAAGTAATCGTTGCCGATAGCCGAGCACATGGAAAATCAGTTGATACCAGCGAAGACTTAAATTATGAAATGATGGCCGAAGATTTCAACACCTTGTTAGATGAATTAAAAATCAAATCATGTTCGGTAATCGGTTGGAGCGATGGTGGCAATATCGGTTTGCTTTTGGCAATTCATCACCCTGAAAAAGTTAAAAAATTGGCAGTTACTGGAGCTAATATCGAAATTGATTCTTCTGCAATTGCAAACGACGTAGTCGCTATTGACCAATTGGGTCCCTTGTACAAATTAGAACAAACACCAGAAGTGATTAACACGATAAAAATTACCAAATTGTTGTTTATGTTGCCCAATATTTCACTGAGACAATTGCAATCTATTAAATGTCCAACACTGGTAATTGGTGGAGATCATGATGTGATTCTTCCCAAACACACCTTGCTAATAGCTGAAAATATAAACCAATCCACCCTATGGATTTTACCTAATTCAGGACATTCTACCTTGATAAACTATAAAAATTTATTTAATACAACCGTTGAAGATTTTTTAAAAAATCCATATCGCCCTTTCAAAGCAATGGAACGAATCAATTAAAATAAAAAATCAAATGGGAAAATCCCAAGAGATACCAATCAATAATTAATCAATAACCAATTTAAATTTAAACAAAATGAAAAAAACAATCGCCCTTATCACCTTAACAGGATTACTATTTATTTCTTGTAAAAAAGAAGAAACTAAAGCCCCTACAGAGGCAAAAAACCCAAATCAATTTGGAATTAACATCGACAAATCTGACAATATTGAGTTAGTGAAAAAACTGAATGTTATGGCCTCTACTTTTGATTTAGTGAATTTTAAATCAAATTTTGCCCCTGGAGCAATTCTTCATGATAACATGAATGACCAAACAATTGACGAAAATGTTAAAATGTTGGAAGGTTTGAAAACCAAAGGAATAACCGTTG
>JBIHZQ010000105.1:0-6310 GCA_044231345.1 Flavobacterium sp. | reverse complement strand
TCTTACAAGAATACACGTTAGGTCAATTAAATGCAATTCCAGAAGGATTCAGCAATAATATCATTTGGAATATTGGACATATTGTGGTGGTGCAACAAATGTTAGTTTACCAATTATCTGGGTTGCCAATGATAATTTCTGACGATATGGTGCTCAAATATAAAAAAGGGACCCGACCAGAACACCAAGTTTCACAGGAAGAAGTGGCCGAAATTCAATCGCTGCTTTTTGAAACCATCAATCAAACTAAAGCCGACTATAATAACAAAAAGTTCACTCATTTTCATGAATTTACCACTCAAAACGGTTTTACCATAAAAAATGTCGAAGACGCAATATCCTTCAATTATTTTCACGAGGCCGTTCATCTTGGCGTAATTTTAAGCCTTAAAAAGTTCTTATAGTTTTACAAAAACACAAATCGCTATCTTTGCATAAAATAGTAAAAAAATGAAATTTAATACTAAAACCATCCACGGAGGACAACACCACGATCCATCGACTGGAGCCGTTATGCCGCCCGTTTATCAAACGTCTACTTTTGTACAAAATAGCCCAGGCCAACCCATAAATCCTGATTACGAATACAGTAGAGCCGCAAATCCAACGCGCTCTGCCTTAGAAAACGCCTTGGCGAGTATTGAAAATGGAACGCGCGGATTGGCTTTTTCATCCGGATTAGCCGCCACTGATTGCGTGTTGCGTTCGTTTAAAGCGGGGGATGAAATCATCGCAATGGACGATTTGTATGGGGGAACCTACAGATTGTTCACTAGAATTTACAAAGATTCGGGCATAAAATTTCACTTTGTGGACATGAATGATTTGGAGAAATTCAACTCATTAATTAACGAAAATACCAAATTAGTTTGGGTAGAAACACCCACAAATCCGTTAATGAAATTGGCCGATATTGCCGAAATTGCTAAAATCACCAAAGCTAAAAACCTACTTTTTGCCGTTGACAATACTTTTGCAACGCCCTATTTGCAAAAACCATTGGATTTAGGCGCCGATATCGTGATGCATTCCGCTACAAAATACCTTGGCGGACATTCTGACCTAATCGCGGGGGCATTGATTGTAAAAGACAAAGCATTAGGAGAACAACTCCATTTTCAACAATTTGCTACGGGCGCAACATTAGGGCCCATGGACAGCTTTTTAGTCTTAAGAGGGATAAAAACCTTGCATTTAAGAGTACAAAGACATTGCGAAAACGGCGAGAAAGTAGCCGAATTTTTAAACCAACACCCTAAAATAAAAACCGTATATTATCCTGGTTTGCCAAGTCATCCGCATCATGAAATTGCCAAAAAGCAAATGAGCGGTTTTGGCGGAATGGTGTCCTTTACTTTTGCTTCAGAAAGCAAACAAGACGCAATTGACTTCCTCGAAAAATTACAAGTTTTTACATTGGCAGAATCCCTCGGCGGAGTTGAATCGTTAGCCAATCATCCGGCTTTAATGACCCACGCCTCAATTCCTGAAGACAAACGTAAGGAAATTGGAATTTCTGACGACTTGGTTCGTTTGAGTGTTGGAGTTGAAGATATTGAGGATTTACTAGCGGATTTAACACAAGCATTACGTTAGATTCTTAATAAATTAATTATTTTAATAGTTATATAAGAAAAACACAATGGTTTGAAGTAAACAACAAAACAAAATTTATTATTTCACATGATTTCTTATCAAAAAGATAATTCTAAAGGTCATTTTTAAAATTGTAGCACCATTATTTCATTAAAATGTATCTTTGTATAAAAATTACGAAAACGATTTCTTAAACTATAAAAATTATAAAATATGTCACAAAGTATTCATTCATTTGTTGAGTCAGTTGCGAAAAGAAACCCTAACGAACCTGAATTCATGCAAGCCGTTCGAGAAGTTGCCGAAACGGTAATTCCTTTTATTGAAGAAAATAAGAAGTACCAAAACAAAATGCTTTTGGAACGAATGGTTGAGGCGGAACGAATCATTACTTTTAGAGTAGTTTGGACCAATGATAAAGGAGAAACGCAAGTAAATCGTGGATATAGGATTCAAATGAATTCAGCCATCGGACCTTACAAGGGGGGAATCCGTTTTCATCCGTCGGTAAATTTAAGCATCTTAAAATTCTTAGCATTCGAACAAACATTCAAAAATAGTTTGACCACCTTACCAATGGGCGGAGGAAAAGGCGGTGCCGATTTTGACCCAAAAGGGAAATCAGATAATGAAATCATGCGTTTTTGTCAAGCATTTATGACTGAATTGTCAAAACACATTGGCGCTGACACCGACGTTCCAGCAGGAGATATCGGGGTAGGCGGAAGAGAAGTTGGCTACATGTTCGGTCAATATAAAAGACTAAGAAATGAGTTTACAGGAGTGTTGACGGGTAAAGGAATTTCTTTTGGAGGGTCGTTAATTCGTCCTGAAGCAACGGGTTATGGCGACGTGTATTTTGCACAAAGCATGTTGGCCACAAAAGGCGAAAGCTTTACAGGAAAAACGGTGGTTATTTCTGGATCAGGAAACGTTGCACAATATGCCGCTCAAAAAGCAATGCAACTTGGCGGTAAAGTAGTGACCATGTCAGATTCTGCAGGATATATTTATGATGCTGACGGAATCGATGCTGCAAAATTAGACTATGTAATGGAGATCAAAAACATAAACTACGGTAGAATCTCTGATTATCTAACAAAATATCCTAACGCAAAATATGTGGCAGGAAAACGACCATGGGAAGTAAAATGTGATATCGCTTTACCTTGCGCAACTCAAAATGAATTGAACGAAGACGAAGCAAAAACGCTCGTATCTAACGGATGTATTTGTGTTGCCGAAGGAGCAAACATGCCTTGTACGCCAGAGGCAGTAACCGTTTTTCAAAACGCTAAATTATTATTTGCCCCAGGAAAAGCATCTAATGCTGGGGGAGTTGCCACTTCTGGACTAGAAATGTCTCAAAACTCGTTGCGTTTAAGTTGGACGTCAGAGGAAGTTGATGAAAGATTAAAAAACATCATGTTGGCCATTCACGCTTCATGTGTAAAATACGGCACCGACGCTAATGGATATATTGACTACGTTAAAGGAGCCAATATCGCCGGATTTGTTAAAGTTGCTGACGCAATGTTGGCACAAGGAATTGTATAACCAAACCCAAACCCAAATAGTTTTTAAATGTCTCCTTTTTTAGGAGACATTTTTATTTGTTGGAATATGAAAACACATATAAATGCGTTTTATAGTATCTTTGTGACTTAATCAGATTTCTCGTGTAATGAAAAAATCAATCCTTTTATTCCTTTTTATAAGTGCCATTACAGCTAGTTTTGCACAAAATAATTCTGCTTGGAAAGGGTATTTTTCATTTAATGAAATCAAAGACATTTCGCAATCCACCACTTCTTTTTTTGCAGCAGCGGAAAACACATTATTCATAAAAAACCTTGCCGATTCTTCCCTAAAAACAAAAACCACCATTGACGGTCTTTCAGGTCAAACCATTACGGCAATGCACCACAGCGAAGCCCTAAATAAAACCATTATTGGCTACGAAAATGGATTACTCATTGTCATCAATCAAACGGACGGAAGCATTTTAAAAGTAGTGGACATCATCACTAATGGGGTCAACCAAAGTCTAAAAAGAGTCAATCATTTTATGGAATTTCAAGACATCATTTATGTTTCTTGCAATTTTGGAATTGTACAGTATAATTTGGCCACCCTAGGTTTTGGAGATACCTACCGAATAGGCGAATTAGGAGCAGAGGTGAAAGTAACCCAAACCACTATTTTGAACGGAACCCTTTATGCATCGACTTCCATAGGAGTAAAAAGAGCAGCGATTACCAACCCCAATTTGAATGATTATGCTCAATGGATTTCTGTTTCTGGAGGAGGTTGGAGCAGTGTTGAATCTATTGGCTCCGAATTAATTGCAGTTGCAGATTGGACCGATGTCTATAAATTTAACGGCTCGTCATTTATTCCATTTACTGCTCCAGGGATTCTTGCAAAAGACCTCAGAAAAAGCGGAAACTATTTATTACTTACCACTGAAAATTCGGTTTTTGTATATTCGGAAACATTGAACTTAATAGCGACTTTTAATGCGAGTCAGATTACAGAACTCACCCCAAAATTTACTTGTGCAACCCACCTCAATGGACTCCTTTATATCGGTACCGTCGAGAACGGAATCATTACCGTTCCGCTCAATAATCCCACCAATTTTGAATTTATTAACCCAAACGGACCCGCTAAAAACAATATTTTTTCTATCGCATCGTCACCTATTAATTTATGGGCAGTGTACGGAAAATACACCGCTGATTTTAATCCCTTTCCCTTAGATTATTATGGGATTAGTAAATTAACCAACAACCAATGGCTCAACATCCCTTACAGCGAAGTTCATCCGTCAGGAAGTAACGTGTCTGATTTGGTGCGCGTTGCCATTCACCCATCGGATGAAAATAAAATATTTGTTAGCTCTTACTTTTCAGGAGTAGTACAATTTGAAAACGACCAATTAGTAACGGTTTTTAACGAAACCAATAGTGCCTTGGAATCTATTTTCCCTTCGGACCCTCCCACAGACAATTTAAGAATAGAACAAGCAGCGTTTGACAATTCAGGAAATTTATGGATGACCAACGCGCTAGTTTCCAACGGATTAAAAGTTTTGAAATCAAACCTTCAGTGGCAATCGTATAGTATGACGGGAATTTTAGACAATTATTTTGATACCCGTTTTGGAAGAATCACCATCGATAAAAACGGGACTAAATGGATTTGTTCTACCAGTGGTTTAATTGCATTTAATGAAACCAACAACACCTATAAAAAGATTAAATCTGGCGCCGAAGACGGAAACCTGCCAGTAGATGATGTTCGTGCAGCAGCCATTGACAACAACAACCAGCTTTGGATTGGGACTAAAAAAGGACTGCGGGTATTGTCAAGTGTGGACCGATTTAAGACCGATGACCAACTTTCAACGTATGCCATAATTATTTTGGAAGACAACCTCGCACAAGAATTATTGTACGAACAATTTATAACGGACATTGTGGTAGATGGGGCTAACAATAAATGGATTGGCACAGCAGATTCTGGGGTTTTTATGGTTTCGCCAGACGGACAAATCACCGAAAATATTTTTACCGTAAACAATTCGCCATTGCCCAGCAACACCATCAACGACATTGAAATAAATGGTGCTACAGGAGAAGTTTTTATTGCCACCGACAAAGGAATGGTTTCCTACAAAGGAAGTGCCACAACAGCCAGCAAAGACCTGAGTGCGGTGTTTGTATATCCAAATCCGGTGCGTCCAGAATTTCAAGGAACCGTAAAAATTGCAGGTTTATTAGACGATTGCAACGTAAAAATCACCGATATCGCCGGGAATTTAGTCTATGAAACTAAAGCAGAAGGAGGCACAATAGAATGGGATACGACCGCTTTTGGAAAATACAAAGTAGCCTCTGGAGTGTACATGATTTTTATTTCGGCTGAGGACGGACTAGAAACCAAAGTAAAAAAAGTAATGATAATTCGCTAATGAAATGGTAGTCAAAACCAAAGCCATTGTCATATCGACCCTGAAATTCCAGGAGAAAAGCTTGATTGTTAAATGCTTTACTCAGTCGGACGGAATGAAATCCTACTTTGTTCGTGATGCTTTTTCCAATCGAAAATCCAACCAAAAAATAGCCTATTTCCAACCCCTTTCCATCCTTGAAATCGAGGCAGTTCACAAGAACAAAGGAACGTTGGAAAACTTCAAAGAAATAAAATTGGCTACGCCGTTTCAAACCATTCACAGCGATATTTTCAAAAGCACCATCGTCTTGTTTTTGTCCGAAATGATTCACCACAGCATTCACGAAGAAGAAAAAAACGAAGGATTGTTTTCCTATATCGAAACCGCCTTACAGTGGCTCGATACCCACGATGAAATGGCTAATTTTCACCTTATTTTTTTATTAGAAGCAACCAAATACCTAGGATTTTATCCCGATACTTCCGATGTAGAACTGCCGTTTTTTGAAACCAAAGAAGGGATTTTTACCCCATTTCAAGCCATCGGTGCTTTAAGCGCACACGAAACCAATTTGTTAAAAAAACTCCTCGATATTACTTTTGAAAACAGTCAAAAAAATTTCCATGTAGTCGAAAGACAACTGCTACTCAAAATCCTCATTGACTATTACAGCTACCACCTCGACGGATTCAGAAAACCAAAATCCTTAGACGTTTTGAAAGAAGTCTTCTCCTAATTATTTGGGCGTGCCCGCGT
>JBIHZQ010000158.1:0-6368 GCA_044231345.1 Flavobacterium sp. | reverse complement strand
ACCAGTTAGTAATGCTGGAGCAGGTACACATCGTTTGAAGTTTAAAGCTAGAGGAACGAGCACAGTGGCTCCATCTGTATTAGAAATAGGATACTTAACTAATTATTTAGATGCGTCCACTTTTATTCCTTTACAAACTGTTTCGGTTACTTATTCAGCTTCCGTATTTACTCAATACACAGTTGAATTAGGAACTGATCCAACGACTCCATTTATTGCCATGAGACATCCGGGTAGTCCTACTTATTCCGTTTATTTTGACGATGTGGTTTGGGAGGCTATACCTACTTGTTTAGATATAAATACTGTTTCATTGTATAACGTTACCAGCACTTCAATAGATGCGGCATGGGTTGCTGGTGGTTCTGAAACGGCTTGGGAATATGCTCTTGGTGCAACTACAGTTACAGATCCTGCTACATTAACTCCAGTTGCAGTGTCAACTTCTCCAGCATTAACGATTTCGGCTTTAACACCAAATACTAGTTATAAAATTTGGATTCGTTCAAGTTGTTCTGCAACTGACAAAGGAGCTTGGATTGGACCATTTACGTTTAAAACAGCTTGTACATCAGTTACCTCATTTGCACAAAATTTTGATATAGATACGAACTTCCCAGATTGTTGGAGTAAAGTAGGGACTTTAGGTAGTCTTTATCCCTCCACTAGTGTAAATGCACCTTCTCAACCTAACTATGTATATTTTTATAGTACTGCAACGGCGCAAGGAGTACTGGCTATGCAGCCGGTTAATAATTTAGGTGCGGGTACTCATCGTTTTAAATTTAAGGCTAGAGGGAGTAGTTCTACTAGTCCAATAAATGTGGAAATTGGTTATTTAACTAATTTAGCAGATGCAACCACGTTTATTCCAATTCAGCAAGTGGCATTAACTTACTCGGCTACTGCTTCTGTTTTTGAAACTTATATAGTTGAACCAGGTGTATTAACAGGGGTTAGTGATTATTTAGCAATGAGACATACAGGTGTTCCCGCTTCTGCTTGTTATTTAGATGATTTTGTTTGGGAACCAATTCCTTCCGTAGCACCTATTTGTGCAACTGGAATTACTGCAACTCCAGATGTAGCGTGCGGAAACTTTGCGACTACCATTGCTTGGACTCCAGTAGTTGGTGCAGATGGTTACTATTTAACTGTTGGTACGACACCAGGAGGTTCTGAGGTATTGAATTTACAAAACATTGGAAGTACTGCTAGTTATGCATTTAGTGGAAATCACAATACAACGTACTATTATAAAGTAACACCTTTTAATATTATTGGAAGTGCTTCAGCTTGTTCAGAACAGTCTTTTACTACTGCGTTGAATGGATGCTTTTGTGTTTCTTTACCAACATCAAATGATAATTTAGGAATCACAAATGTTCAATTAGGTACCACAAATTTCCCTACAACGGACATAACTTATTTTAATCATACTGCTACGCCTGTTAGTTTTCAACAAGCGGTATTAGCAAATGTGCAGATAACTTTTGCAACCGGATTCACCTATAACTCGAATGTTTGGATTGATTTTAATGATAATTTTACATTTGAATCTACTGAATTAGTTTATTTTGGAGAATCTTCAGATGCTAATCCAACTACATTGAATGCTTCATTTACAATGCCATTGACGGCTGCTTTAGGAACGCATAGAATGAGAATCGGTACTGCTGATACTGGACAAGTACCACCTAATCCATGTTTTTCAGGTACCTATGGAGTGACATTAGATTTTAATGTAACAATTACTGCTCCTCCTGCTTGCTTGCCAGTTACAGGTGTTGACGTAGTAGCTATTACTTCATCTACAGCTTCTGCAATTTGGACTGCTCCAAATCCAGCTCCAGCTAACGGATATGAGTACTATGTTTCAACTTCAAATACGGTTCCCACCTCTAATACTACTCCAACAGGAACAGTAGCTGCTGGTATTACTACCGTGAATTTGGTTTCATTGACTCCTGCAACAATTTATTATGTTTGGGTTCGTTCAGTTTGCGGATCAACTGATTTTTCTCCTTGGAGTTCAACAGTTAGTTTCACCACACAATGTGTAAGTACAGCAGTTCCTTCATCAATAATTAATTTTGATGATACTACTAATTCTTCATTACCACTTTGTTGGTCAAATTTGCAAGTTTCAGGATCTAATAACTGGATAGGTTATACTCCATCAGGATTTGGAGACATAACTACTACAAACTCTGGTACTAGAATAGCTTATAAAGACTACAATAATTCCGAGGCACTTTTATTCTCAATGGCACTTGATTATACTGCTATATCTTCAGCAACTAATGTAAGCGCATATTTTCATAGACATGCTTCAGGTGCAATCAATGATGTTTATAGAGTTTATGTGAATACATCAAAATCATTAACAGGAGCAGTACAGATAGGGCAGTTATTCTCTAAGACCACTATAGCTCCAGCTGTTGCGGCTACTGGATGGTATAATTACACCTTTGAAATACCAAACTCCATGAATGGTCAATCAACAGTTTATATTATATTTCAAGGAATTACTCAAGATGGTTTTAGTTCATATGCATTAGGTATTGATGACTTTAAAGTAGAGACTACTCTTAGTACCAGTAACTTCGATGCTTCTGGGTTTAAGTATTATCCAAATCCAGTGAAGAACGTACTTAATTTATCATACACGAAAGCTATATCTAATGTGGCAGTTTATAATTTATTAGGTCAACAAGTATTAGTGAAATCACTTAATGAAAATCAATCACAAATTGATATGTCACCATTAACTCAAGGCACTTATTTAGTTAAAGTAACTTCTGATAATCAAGTGAAAACAATTAAAGTAATTAAAGAATAATTAATTCTTTAGTTTTTTAAAGGCTGTCTGTAAAAAGACAGCCTTTTTTTTTATTTATATTTTTATTATATATATATTAGCGCATTATTAACATTTTACTTATACAATTATGAAAAAAATTACATTATTATTTTTCTATTTGTTGTTTTTTAATAGCATCAATGCTCAAATTGGTATTATTGAAGGATTAAATAGTTCAACATTGCCTACAGGATGGAGTGTTTCTCCTAACAGTTGGGATTTTGGTTCGACATCAACCTTACCTTGTGAGGGGTCAAATGCCAGAAGACACAATTATTATGAGACTTCGGCTGCTGCTGCATTAACCACAGCAAATTATGCTGCAATTTCAAACGGAACAGATATTGCCTATAGCTTTCAGTGGAAATCTACTGATTATTTTGGTTCTGCAGTAGGAATTACTATGAATGCAGAGTATTCTACCGATAACGGAGTTACTTGGACAATAATTGGTGCGCCAATTGTTACCACATCGGTTACAGAATGTGCCACTTTTTCAGCGGTTATACCTGCCGCATCAGTGCCTTTAGGAACCAGTTTGAAATTTAGATGGAACGGTACTTGGAATAATGGGGACTGTTATTTTATGGTTGATAATATCTCCATCACTCAGGTTTCTGCAACTCCGCCATTATGTACTACTATATCCTCTCCAGCTAATTTAGCTACCAATGTAAATTCAAGTATTATTTCTTGGACTGGGGCTCAAGGTATTCCTTCTGGATATAAATTAAATGTAGGGACTACACCTGGTGGAACGCAATTATACAATTTATTGGATGTGGGAGCAGTTACTACTTATAATTTAGGAGTTCTTGCTAGTGGAACTACTTATTATGTAACGGTAATTCCTTACAATGCAAATGGAAACGCAACTGGTTGTACTGAATCTAGTTTCACCACTTGCGCCTCTAATACAGCTCCTTCGATGGAAACATTCACTACTTATGTGCCAGGATGTTGGCAAGAAGCAGATAATGGAGATACCACAGCTGGTCCTGCAACTTTTGGGGACAGTAATTGGTATGAAGATGGATTTGGAAATGTAGGTTCTACGGGTGCAGCCTATTATAATATTTACGGCACTAATGATAACGATTGGTTACTAACCTCTTTTTATACGATTCCAGCTTCAGGTTATGAAATTAAATTTGATGCCGCAGCAACGCAGTATGGTGCAACTTCAGCTCCAACAACTCCATGGGGATCTGATGATTTTGTTCAAATTTTAGTTTCTACCAATACGACTAACTGGACGGTATTATATACTTACGATAGTTCGAACGTTCCTTCAAACACAGGAACTCCAAATATAATAGATCTTGATGCTTATGCAGGACAAAATGTTCGTTTTGCATTTAGAGCAGTTGAAGGAGCAACTTCGGGAGGAGATATTGATTTCACAATTGACAACTTTGAGTTTAGATTAACTCCGTCATGTTTTGATGTTACTGCGTTAGCGTATAGTTCTGTTACTACTACTGGTGCTGATATCACTTGGAATGTTGGTGGTACTGAAACTGCTTGGCAATACGTGTATGGATTAGGAACTGTAACAGATCCTACTACCTTAACCCCAGTTAATGCTACTGTTAACTCTGGTTCAATAACTGGTTTAACAGCCAATACAAATTATAAATTTTGGGTACGTTCTAATTGTGGAACATCTGGATATGGCGCATGGATTGGACCAGTTTCTTTCAATACTTTGTGTTTGCCATTTGGAAACTTTGCTGAAAATTTTGATTCTGTTACAGCCGGTACAGGTTTAATTCCTAATTGCTGGTCTAAAATAATTACATCTACTGATTCTTGGGTTTCTCTTGAAGTAGTTACCCCTTGGTCTGGTGCTTTTTCTACGCCAAATGTAGTTGAACTATATAATTCAGGAGACGCTACAGCTACCTTAATGTTGATAACTCCTAGTTTGACAGCATTGCCTTTAGATACACATAGAATAAAATTTAGAGCAAAAGCTTCTACAGGTTACACACTAAGTGTAGGAACAATGTCGGATCCTACTAATGCTTCTACCTATGTGGAGTCTCAATTAGTTACTCTAACAGGAACATTTGACGAATATGTTATTGCGTTTAATACAAGTACAACTAATACTTACATAGCTTTTAAACATGGTAATGGCGGTGCTTATAGATCAATTTTTATTGATGATTTCGTATGGGAAGCAATTCCAGCAACAGCACCACTTTGTGCCACAGCGGTTACTGCAACACCAAATGCTACTTGTGGAAATTATCCTACCGTATTATCATGGACAGCTCCAGCAGGTGCTGATGGATACTTTTTAACTGTTGGTTCAACAGCAGGAGGAAACGATATTCTTGATAACGTTAACATTGGCAACGTTTCAACATATAATGTAACGGGAAATTTCAATGCTACTTATTTTTATAAATTAGTACCATTCAACGATAACGGAAACGCTACTGGTTGCGTTGAATCTTCATTTATTACTTCAGCTAATGGTTGCTACTGTCCATCTATACCTACAAGTATTGATGGTACAGGAATTACAAACGTTCAGTTAGGGACCACAAATTTCCCTACTACTAGCGTTTCCTATTTTGATCATACTGCTACGAATGTGAGTTTAGCTCAAACTATAGAAGCTAATCTTCAAATTTCATTTGCAACAGCATATACTTATGGTACCAATGTTTGGATTGATTTTAACGATGATTATGTTTTTGAATCGAGTGAAATTGTATTCACTGGAGTTTCTTCATCGGCAAATCCTACCGTATTGAATGCATCATTTATTATGCCAGCATCAGCACCTTTAGGTGTTCATAGAATGAGAATAGCTACTGCGGATAGTGGACAAGATGTTACTCCAGACCCTTGTTATTCAGGTTCTTATGGAGTGACTTTAGATTTTAGTGTTACTATAACTGCACCTCCAGCATGTTTACCTATAACAGGTTTAACAACAACAAGTATTGCTGCAACTGCTGCTACCGTTGCTTGGATGGCACCAACACCAACTCCAGCAATGGGTTATGAATATTTTGTTTCTACGACCAATACAGCTCCATTATCTACTGATACACCAACAGGTTCGGTTGCTGCTGGAATCACATCGGTGAACTTGTCTTCATTAAATCCAGTTACGACTTACTATGTATGGGTTCGATCAAAATGTGGTGCTACTGATGTTTCTTCATGGAGTATTGGTTTGTCTTTTACAACACCATGTTTGCCTTATACCACTTTACCATGGTCAGAAGGGTTTGAAACATTAGCTACAGGAAATAATATTTTCTCATCATGTTGGGGGTATGTAAATACACTTGGCAACTGGTCAATTTCAACTTCACCTACTGCCTATACAGGTACTAAGTCATTGAGAAGAACATGGAATACTGATGGTTGGGCATTTACACCTACTGCAACTTTAGTAGCTGGAACGTCATATACGTTTAGTTATTGGATGAGAACGAATAATACTACCGTTGGATATGCTATAAATGTAGCAGCTGGTTTA
>JBIHZQ010000104.1:0-6380 GCA_044231345.1 Flavobacterium sp. | reverse complement strand
GGTGTATTTCTTTTTCTATTTAATAAATAAAAAAAGCCACTCTTTCGAATGGCTTTTATGTATAAAATAAATAAAATTAGATTTTGAATCTTTTTCTATCTGTTTCTGTCAAATAAATTTTTCTCAAACGAATAGATTTTGGAGTAACCTCTACGTATTCATCTTTTTGAATATATTCTAAAGCCTCTTCTAATGAGAAAATAATCGGAGGAATAATCCTTGCTTTTTCATCATTTCCAGATGAACGAACATTCGATTGTTTTTTCTCTTTGGTCACGTTTACACACATGTCATCACCACGAGAATTTTCACCAATTACCTGACCTTCGTATATTTCAGCATTTGGTTCAACAAAAAACTTTCCACGATCTTGTAATTTATCAATAGAATAAGGAATAGCTTTACCTTTTTCCATAGAAATTAATGATCCTTTATTACGTCCAGAAATTTCTCCTTTGTAAGGCTCATATCCTATAAAACGGTGTGCCATAATTGCTTCACCCGCAGTAGCTGTAAGTAATTGATTACGCAATCCAATAATTCCACGAGATGGAATATTGAATTTTATAACCATTCGTTCCCCTTTAGTTTCCATGCTCAACATTTCGCCTTTACGTAAAGTAACAAATTCTACTGCTCTTCCTGAAAGAGTTTCAGGTAAGTCGATTGTTAATTCCTCGATAGGCTCGCATTTTTTACCATCAATTTCTTTGATGATAACTTGTGGTTGACCAATTTGCAATTCATATCCTTCTCTTCTCATGGTTTCAATAAGAACTGACAAGTGAAGAACTCCACGACCAAAAACCATGAATTTATCTGCAGAATCAGTTTCACCCAATTTCATTGCTAAGTTTTTCTCTAATTCTTTTGTCAAACGATCTCTAATATGACGAGAAGTTACAAATTTACCCTCTTTACCGAAGAAAGGAGAATCATTAATGGTAAACAACATACTCATTGTAGGCTCATCAATTGCAATAGTTTGTAACGCTTCAGGATTTTCAATATCAGCGATAGTATCACCAATTTCAAAACCTTCCACTCCAACAATTGCACAAATATCTCCAGCAACTACTTCTTGAACTTTTTTACGACCTAACCCTTCAAAAGTGTGTAATTCTTTAATACGTGATTTCATTATTACACCATCTCTTTTACATAAAGATATTGGCATTCCTTCTTTCAAAACACCTCTTTCCAAACGACCTATAGCGATACGACCCGTAAAAGCCGAGAAATCTAAAGAGGTAATTAACATTTGTGGTGTTCCTTCAGAAACTTTAGGAGCTGGTACATTTTCGATAACCATATCCAATAATGCTTCCACATTATCAGTTACATTTTCCCAATGATCAGACATCCAGTTATTTTTAGCAGAACCATAAACAGTTGGGAAATCTAATTGCCACTCTTCTGCTCCTAATTCGAACATTAGGTCGAAAACTTTTTCGTGAACTTCTTCAGGAGTACAATTTTCTTTATCTACTTTGTTAATTACAACGCAAGGTTTCAAACCTAAGTCTAGTGCTTTTTGTAATACAAAACGTGTTTGTGGCATTGGACCTTCAAAAGCATCAACCAGCAAACAAACTCCATCAGCCATATTTAGTACACGCTCTACTTCTCCACCAAAATCGGCGTGACCAGGGGTATCTATAATATTGATTTTGGTTCCTTTGTAAACAACTGAAACGTTTTTTGAAGTAATAGTGATACCTCTTTCACGCTCCAAATCGTTGTTGTCGAGAATTAAGTCCCCGGTGTTTTCGTTATCACGAAAAAGTTGACAATGATACATAATTTTATCAACCAATGTAGTTTTACCGTGGTCAACGTGAGCAATAATTGCAATGTTTCTAATAGATTCCATCTGTGATTTTTAATGGGTGCAAAGGTACACTTTATTTCTTCATAAAAAACATATTATGACGTTATTGAAATTATTGAAATCTTTATCAGAAAAAAAAGGAATAACGGAACCGATTTTTAAACTATCAACTAACGAGTGTTCTAATATGTTTATAAAAAAAAAATGCCATACTAGAAGTATGGCATTAAATTAATATAGTAATAAGCTGATTACAATTTAGTAACGTGCTTTGTTAATTTTGATTTTAAATTTGAAGCTTTGTTATCATGAATGATATTTTTCTTTGCTAATTTGTCAATCATAGAAATTACTGCTGATAATTTTGATGTGGCATCTTGTTTATCAGTAGCTAATCTTAATGCTTTGATAGCATTACGTGTCGTTTTATGTTGGTATCTATTTAATACTCTTCTCTTTTCGTTACTTCTGATTCTCTTTAGAGCTGACTTATGATTTGCCATTTTGTTTTTTTTTATCTTTACTAATACTATTGTAGTCCGTGGGGGAATCGAACCCCCCTTACCAGGATGAAAACCTGGCGTCCTAACCGATAGACGAACGGACCGTGCTTCTCTAACGCGGATGCAAAAATACAACTATTTTTTATTCGTACAATAGCTGATGTATTTTTTTTTATTTTTTTTTAATATGCCTTAGCAAATAATACTCTTCCAGAAGAAGGTTTTCCAGTGAAAACACACCTTCCCGTTGATTCAACGCGGTCTAAAGCGATACAACGAATTGTGGCTTTGGTCAATTCTTTGATTTTTTCTTCTGTTTCAGCTGTTCCGTCCCAATGTGCAGAAATAAATCCTCCTTTTTCTTCTAAAACAGAATTAAATTCATCAAAATCAACAACTTCGGTTATATGTGCATCTCTGTATTTTAGAGCCTTACTGAATAAGTCTTCTTGAATTTGCTTTAATAAATCATTTATGTGGGCTACAATACCTTCCTTTGAAATTACTTCTTTAGATAATAAATCTCTTCTTGCTACTTCAAAAGTGCCGTTTTCCAAATCTTTTGGTCCCACTGCAATTCGAACAGGTACCCCTTTAAGTTCCCATTCGGCAAATTTAAATCCTGGCTTTTGGGTAGTTCTATTATCGAATTTTACCGAAATACCAAATTTTTTAAACTCAATTACTAAATCATTAACCACTTTAGAAATCTTACTGAATTCCTCTTCTGTTTTAAAAATTGGTACAATAACTACTTGGATCGGGGCTAAATTTGGTGGTAAAACTAATCCATTGTCATCTGAATGTGTCATTACTAGCGCTCCCATCAAACGGGTAGAAACTCCCCAGGAGGTTCCCCAAACATATTCTTGTTTTCCTTCCGCATTTGCAAATTTTACATCAAATGCTTTTGCAAAATTTTGACCTAAAAAGTGTGATGTTCCAGCTTGAAGTGCTTTTCCATCCTGCATTAATGCTTCAATACAATAAGTCTCTTCAGCACCCGCAAATCGTTCTGTTTCAGTTTTTAATCCTTTAATAACTGGAATTGCCATAAAATTTTGAGCAAAATCAGCGTACACATTCATCATCTTCTCAGATTCTTCAATCGCTTCTTCTTTAGTAGCATGAGCAGTATGTCCTTCTTGCCATAAAAATTCGGCAGTTCTTAAAAATAATCTTGTTCTCATTTCCCAACGGACTACGTTTGCCCATTGGTTGATTAATAAAGGTAAATCTCTATAGGACTGAACCCAACCCTTATAGGTTGACCAAATAATGGCTTCGCTGGTTGGACGAACGATTAGTTCCTCTTCCAATTTAGCATTTGGATCTACCATCAGTTTTCCTGGTTTGTCAGGGTCATTTTTAAGTCTGTAATGAGTCACAATTGCACATTCTTTGGCAAATCCTTCTGCATTTTTTTCTTCCGCCTCAAACATGCTTTTTGGAACAAACAATGGAAAATAAGCATTACTATGCCCTGTTTCTTTAAACATTCGGTCCAGTTCAGCCTGCATTTTTTCCCAAATAGCATATCCGTAGGGCTTGATAACCATACATCCTCTAACCCCAGAGTTTTCAGCGAGATCCGCTTTAACTACAAGTTCATTATACCATTTTGAATAATCTTCTAATCGGGTGGTCAAGTTCTTGCTCATATTATAATTTTGGCACAAAAATTGTTTTAAATTAATTTAAGTGAATAGTTCAGCAAAACTAACTATTTTTGTAATGTCCAACAATAAAAAAGCACAGATATGAAAACTTATTCTTTTTCTTCCGCTAATTCTATTTCATTTATGGTAAAAGTTGCTCTAATTAGCACCTTAATGACATCTTGTAGTTCTTATCAAAACACCGCCTATCGGGATAGTGATGGAATATATGGTGGTTCTGAATCAAAAAATAACACTAAAGTAGTTGCTCCCGATAATCAATATAAAGAATACTTCAATTCGTTACAGAATGAAAATATTGCACCTGAAGTCTTTACTGAAGTTGAAAATTACAACAGCAACAATGAAAATAATGCTACTGAAAATTCACAAAACAACTATTCAGGATGGGGTTCAAATCAAAATGCTACTACAATAATTGTTTACGATAACAATTGGGCTTGGAATGGATGGAATAACTATTGCTACTCCAATTGGTATGGTCCAACACCATATTGGGGTTGGAATTCTTGGTATGGACCAAATTACGGATTGGGTTGGAATTCCTGGTACGGCCCAAATTGGGGCTACTACGGCTATGGATGGAATAATTATTATTATGGAAATTATTATACAAACTATTCTTATTCCTACAATAATGGAATCAGAGGACGAGGTTCATACAGGAATAATGGAAGAACCTTAACTGACGAAAGAAACTATTCTTACAACAGAAACTACAACTCTAATGGGAGACGTACCACAACTAATGGAGTTAGAAATTCAACAACTTATTCTCCAAGAAATTCAAACGGTGTCACACCAAGAGTTAGAAATTACTCATCAAGCACTAGTGCGCCACGAACTGTAACTTCAACCCGATCAGAAACTGTCACACCAAGAACTTATACTCCTAACCGGACTGAATCGGCTTCGCCAAGAACTTATACTCCATCGCGATCTGAATCTTCTTCACCAAGAAGTTATTCACCAAGTTCAAGTGGTTCAGGAGGAGGCGGAAGGTCAGGCGGAAGTGGTGGAAGACGCTAATAATATATTCTAGGCAGACTAACTTAATACAACAACTATGAAAACTAACTTTATATCTTTAGTGTTTTTTCTGTGTGTATCGACACGTTTATTTTCACAAGACATGACTGATGCAATGCGATATGCGCAAGATAATGTTAATGGAACTGCTCGTTTTAATGCTATGGGAGGTGCGTTTGGAGCACTTGGAGGTGATTTTTCTGCAATAAATATAAACCCTGCCGGATCAATTATATTTTCAACTAGTCAAATTGCTGTTAGTTTGAGTTCAAATACCATTAAAAATAAATCGACCTACTTCGGAACAAGTACCACCGAAAATAATTTCACTTTCGATTTAAATCAACTGGGCGGCGTTTTTGTGTTTAATAACGAAGACAAAAAAAGCGACTGGAAAAAATTCAGTTTGGCATTAAACTATGAAAATCGAAATAACTTTGATAGTCAAATTTTTACAAGCGGCACTAATCCAAATCAATCCATTGCAGATTATTTCTTGTTTTATGCGAATGCCAATGGCGGTATTTTTCTTAACAATTTAGAATTGCAAACAGGAGAAAGCATTTCAGATTTATACGGCTACTTGGGTTCAAACATAGGATATGGTGCGCAGCAAGCGTTTTTAGGATACCAAGCTTATGTTATAGATCCAGCCACTGATTATGATGATAATACAAATAGAAATTATGTTTCTTTGGTACCAATAGGCGGAAACTATTATCAAGAAAATTACTTTGAATCAACTGGTTACAATGGAAAATTGTCGTTTAATGCTGCTACACAATACAAAGATCAATTGTATCTTGGGGCAACCATTAATTCGCATTTTTCAGACTACAAACAAACCACTAGTTTTTACGAAAATAATTCAAATGATTTAACTAACGGAATTCAAAGATTACGCTTTGACAATGAGCTGTATACCTATGGAACAGGAATTTCGTTTCAAATTGGTGCAATAGCAAAAATAAATAAGGAAATTCGTTTAGGAGTAGCCTATGAATCGCCTACATGGCATGAACTTAATGACGAACTCTCCCAGCGATTAAGAGCCGTTAGCGCTGATGCTATAGGAGAGTTACCAACAGACGACATTAATCCGAATGTTATCAATATCTACGAAACTTATCAATTACAAACTCCAAGCAAATGGACTGGAAGTTTTGCTTATATCTTCGGAAAAAATGGATTAGTAAGCATCGACTATTCTTTAAAAGATTACAGTGCTACCCAATTTGAGCCAAAATCGGATTTTAGAGCCGTAAATTCTGAAATGCGTTCCGCTTTAACCCAATCAGGAGAATTGCGAATTGGGGCTGAATACCGAGTGAAAGAATG